>CAMLGO010000061.1 GCA_946479665.1 uncultured Candidatus Saccharibacteria bacterium | reverse complement strand
AGCGCTATGTTGTTGCTGGGATTGCCGAGTTAACAAGAGACTAATGTCATGGAAAGACAATCCCTTATTCAAGAAGAATCAGTCGTAACGCTCGTGGAGCAAGCTCAGACGACTGCCCACTGGATGGCAGAATACCTGCACGGACATACCGAGGCGCCCCAGCCGGTTTCGCGTTCTACCGAACAGCGACTTCATGACTTGTTTGGTTATGAGAGTAGCTTGGCAAATCTTAGTCGTCTCAAGTTATTATTCCCTCAGCTTCCATTGGAGTATCAAACGACGATCGGTCTATATGTCGCAGGCTATCCCGACGAAGCAGTAGAGACGTTAGGCGAGGTAGGCCTAGCAGAGGCGCTCGATATGGCACGGAAAATAGCAGCAAGTTATTTGCCCGAGCGAGCGACTCGGTCGCACGAGCTAGGCAGGAAGCTTTCGGGTGCATACATTCCCTTGAAAATAGCTGTTGAACTATTACCTTCACCTGTATATATTGATGATGAATTGTCGGCCAGTCGTGATCTTATTAATACATTTGATGATGCAAGACTTCGAGAATGTGTACGCCAGGTAGCGCAATACCTTTCCACACCTTCCATGGAAATCTGGCTGCGCATCAGTTCGCAATGGCTAGAAGGTGCATCGGTAGCTGAACTTGCCTTGACTCATGACCTAGAGGAGGTAGTGATTAGCAAGGAGCTGCAGCGTATTAGTAGCATATTCCTCAAAGAGCGAGTGCCGACAACAGTAAATCGAGGCGTTGTCGCTGAGGATTTAGATTGGCAGCAAGATGCCTTATGTACTCAGACTGACCCAGAAATTTTCTTTCCCGAAAAGGGTGGTTCGACACGAGACGCAAAGAAGGTCTGCGATGCATGCGACGTGCGCTCTCAGTGTCTAGAAGCGGCATTGGAGAATGACGAACGTCACGGTATTTGGGGTGGTCTGAGCGAGCGCGAGCGCCGCCGTGCTCACCGATCGTCTCCCTGATGGTATACTGAATATATGACAAAACGCCTGGCAGTTATCGACGGAAAATCAGTTTTTTACAGAGGCTACTACGCAATGCCGGGGCTCAGTCTCAAGGATGGAACGCCAACCGGTGGAGTATTCGGGTTTGCGAGCCTGGCAATCGAGCTGATTAAAAAGCTCGAGCCTGACTATGTGGCAGTTGCCTGGGATAAAAAGGGTACCAATATCCGCAAACGGCGCGAAATTTACCCTGAATATAAAGCTGGTCGTAAAAAAGCACCAGACGATTTTTACGCGCAGCTGCCGATGCTATTTGAACTGCTCGATGCATTTGGGTGGCCGCTCTACGAACTGGATGATTATGAGGCTGATGATATTTTGGGCGCGTTTGCCAAGCAGGCGACGGCAGAGGGAATCGAAACATGTTTGCTTACAAGCGACCTTGATGCGCTGCAGCTTATTGGTCCAAAGACAAAAGTGTATGCGCTTAAAAATGGCCTGAGTAACATTGAAGAATTTGATGTTGATTACTTTGAGAACAAATATGGCATTGGCGTTGAACAGTTTCTCGATCTCAAGTCGCTAAAGGGTGATTCATCCGATAACCTACCAGGCGTGCCGGGTATTGGTGAGAAGACGGGCGTGCAGCTACTGCAGGAGTTTACGACACTCGAAAACGTCTACGAACATCTAGCGGATATCAAGCCGACTGTGGCGAAAAAGCTTGAGGCCGGCAAGGACTTGGCATTTATGAGCAAAGAAGTGGGGCGCATCTGGACGGATGCACCAATTGAACTCGATTGGGCTAAGGCCGATGTGAAGAACACGGATCTTCCGGCCGTTGCCGCCATTCTTCAAAAATTTGAATTTAGTTCGTTGGTGCGCCGCCTTCCAAAGCATATGCGCGAGGCGCCAGCGGGCACTGATCAGGCGGGTCTATTCGACACCTCTCTTCCGTCGACGCTCGCGCCGCTTACGGCAACACCGTGGCCAGCGACGCTATCGGTTGACGGGCCGGTCGCGCTTCATTTTGACACCGAATCTCGTCAGCTATGGCTCTCGACAGACGCAAAGACGGTGCACGTACTTCCTATAGGTGAAGTTGATAGCAGCGTCTGGCGCGTCCTCGAAATGACAAGAGTTATTAGCTATGACAGCAAGCTTCTTTATCACCAATTGGCTGACGATGGAATAAACGTGCGCTTCCACGAACTGCACGATATCCATCAGGCAGCTTTTTTGATTGATTCACTGCTGCGTGATCGTAGTCTCGAGGGTCTTATCGGTGAGCCAGTTATTGGCTCGGCTGCGACCCTAGCGGCATTCTGGAGGCTTTATGACGAGCAGACGGCTGTATTTTCAAATGAGCCGAAGCTCGCGAAGATTGCGTATGAGTTAGATTTTCCGCTCACATACCATTTGTTTGCCATGGAGCGCCGCGGCATTAAGATCGATAAAGACTTTTTGGCACGTATGAGCGATGAGCTTGGTGGTGAACATGCCAAGCTTGAACAAGAAATGTATGCAATGGTTGGCTACGAGTTCAATATTGCCAGTCCAGCGCAACTATCTGAGGTATTATTCACGAAGCTGCAGTTGCCGACGACCGGTATTAAGAAGGGAAAAACCAGCTATAGTACCGGCCAAAAAGAACTCGACAAGCTGCGGGGGCAGCATCCGATTATTGAACTCATTGAGCGCACGCGCGAGCTGGCCAAGCTGAAGAATACCTATATCGATACGCTGCCAAAACTAGCTGATGAGCACGGACGAGTTCATACGACGTTCAATCAAGATGTGGCAAGTACCGGCCGGCTATCATCGACTAATCCGAACTTGCAAAACATTCCGGTGCGCACCGAGCTCGGCCGCAAAATCCGTGAAGCCTTTATTCCAGAGGGTGATAAGGTATTTGTCAGTGCCGATTATTCACAATTTGAGCTTCGTCTTGCGGCGGTCCTGGCTGACGACAAGAAGCTGATCAACGACTTCAACGGCGATGTTGATATTCATACTAAAACCGCCAGCGAAGTCTACGGCATTCCGATGGATGATGTTACTAAGGCACAGCGCCGCGACGCCAAGGTGATTAACTTCGGCGTACTCTACGGCATGAGTCCTCACGGACTCTCAGCCGCTACTGGCATGAACTTTACGCAGGCGAAGGAATTCATTGATCAATATTTTGCGATCCGCGCCCCGATCCGTGCCTTCATCGACGAGACATTACGAAAAGCTGCATCCGAAGGTTACGTCGAGACGTATTTCGGCCGCCGCCGGCCGACGCCAGACGTAAATAGCAGTAATTTCATGGTGCGCGAAGGTGCGAAGCGCGCGGCTGCCAATATGCCGATTCAGGGCACCGAGGCTGATCTTATGAAGATGGCTATGATCGAAGTCGACAAGAAGCTCGGCGATCTTGGTGAGCAAATTCTGCAAATCCACGACAGTATTTTGATCGAATGTCCGATCGAAAATGCCGACAAGGTTGCCGAACTTTTGCAGACAACGATGGAGAATATTTATCCAGAACTAAAGATCAAATTAAATGTTGATGTATCAATCGGTAAAAATTGGGGAGAGTTGTAGATGGGTGTACAGATTAAGGTTGTGCGACTGCATGAAGATACGCAGCTGCCGCAATATCAGACGACCGGCTCGGCCGGAATGGATCTCCATGCGCGTCTCGACGGCCCGCTGGCGCTTGGCCCGCTTGAGCGAGCTGTTATACCTACGGGTATCGCGATAGCTCTGCCCGAAGGTCACGAAGCGCAAATACGAGCTCGCAGTGGCCTAAGTAGCAAGCATGGCATTACGATGGTGAATGGTGTCGGTACGATTGATAGTGACTACCGGGGTGAGGTAGGCGCGCTTGTAATTAACCTTAGTAACGAACCGTTTGTTATTGAGCCAGGTATGCGCATTGCCCAGATGATCTTTGCGCGTTATGAGCAGGCTGCCTGGGAAGAAGTGGCGGTGCTTGACGATACGGAGCGTGGCGATGGTGGCTTCGGTAGCACGGGTGCTACGATGCGAGCTGCGTAGCCTCTCTGGTCACTTTCTTGACCCCATATCGCTCATGCTTCATAATCTGCAATAGATTATGAGAACAAAACAAACTGGCTTCACGATCGTCGAACTGTTGATTGTTATTGTTATTATTGGCATCCTGGCAGCGATAACTATCGTGGCCTACAACGGCGTCCAGCAACGCGCCAAAGAGAGTGCTCTTAGATCAGATCTTGCGCTTGCCGCTAAAAAGATGGCAGCCGATAACGTCTTAAATGGCAGTTACCCTTTAACTCAGGCGGCTGTTGATAACGGCAAGGGTCTACCGGCTAGTCCCGGCACAAGCTACCAGTTCCAAAGTACAGGCTCCACTTACTGTATTACCGGTACGAATGGCAACCTTTCTTTTAAAGTGAGCGACATTGCCACTACAGCGGCGCAAGGTGGCTGCCCAGGTGACGGCGTCGGCGGGGTGGCTGCAGTGACGAATTATGCAGCTAATCCGAATGCTGCCGGCGCTAGTGTTGCAGCGTTTGGCCAGGCGGGTGCATCGCCGATAGCCGTAACAAGGTCGATTGCATCGGACCGCAGTCATAGTGGTCCAACTTCTCTGAAGGTAGATGTCACGGGAGTGTCTGGTTATACCGGAGCGATGGCAAGGCCGCCAGCAAATAGCCTGCAGGTAAATGCTGGCGAAAAAGTACAGTGGTCCCTCTGGGTGTACTCAACCAAAGCCGGCACTCCAACTATCTACTGGGAAGGCTCAAAGGTTTCCGACGGTAGTTATACTGGCGGGTCGGCGGGAACCATTTCAATTCCTGCCGATACCTGGACGAAAGTCACTGGAACGTACACGCCAGCAATAGGCGTCTATGTTAGTCAGGCAGGTATCTATAACCTTACGGTAGCTGCAGGAGATACCCTGTGGTTTGATGAATTCATGGTTACTAAAGGTTCGGCCCTTCCAAATTATGCCGATGGTGATTCGCCAAGCTGGCTCTGGAATGGCACTCCAAATAACGCAACCTCAACTGGCCCCAGTCAGTAGCTGTCATCTACGGTCCGTAATATTGACATTTTGTCATAAAAATGATAAAATCGGCACATGCAACGAGGTAAACTATCACGAATTATTCCGATCGCTTTAGTAGTGATCATTATTATCATTGCCATCTCTGCCATTGTGTCGCTTGGCCAAACAGTCTTTAAGGGTGGTAATAGTCAGCCGAAGGTTGACGTTGGGCGTGAGTCACTGCTGAATACAAGCGCTGACCATTCCGTTCAGATGACCGTACGCGGGCCAATTGTGGCTGACGAAAACTTCCGCTCGTATCGCATCTCGGTAAGTCCATCTAGCCGTACAATAACAACCTACGAAGGCTATTTACAAACAGTCATCAATACCAAGACATTTAGCAATAATACGAAAGCGTATGATGAGTTTGTACATGCGCTTGACCTTGCGAACGCCATGAAGGGAGCGGCTTTTGAGGGTGACAAGGATGATACGCGTGGTAT
>CAMLGO010000060.1 GCA_946479665.1 uncultured Candidatus Saccharibacteria bacterium | reverse complement strand
CCGGTTCCAAAAGGCGGACGCCGTGAATTCTTCAATCTTGATCCAAAGACGTGGATGTGGCACGAGGAATGGATTGATGAGGCGGGCAAGAAGCAGCAGTCGACCATCCGTTATGAAGTAGATGACAAGGGTATTCTGAAAGTGAGCGAAGGTGCTCGTTACAATTATCTCGAAGGTGAGGAGCTTAATAATCTCACTGTGGCGATTCAGATGTACTACGAGCGCGTGATGCGCGAAATATATAAACGTGATCCTCAGACCGGCCAAAAGCTCGGCTAATTTGTGTATATTCGTGCGGTTTTCGCTCATTTCCTAGTGGTATAATAAGAAAGTGAAAAACGACGTCATTTATCTTGATCATGCCGCCGCCACGCCGATGGATCGACGTGTCGTTGAGGCGATGCTGCCATATTTTACTGAACAGTTTTATAATCCGTCGAGCCCATATGCTCCTGCGCTTGATGTTCGTCGTGACTATGAAGCAGCCAAAGACGTAATCGCCCGAGCCATTGGCGCAAAGGCTGACGAGCTGGTTATGACAGCTGGCGCAACCGAATCGATCAATCTTGCGTTCAGTGCAATAAGTGGTCATGTCGTGACGGCTAATATTGAACATCATGCAGTGCTTGAAGCAGCGAAGCGGCTCGACCATACGATTGTTGCGAGTGACGAGCGTGGTATTATCAGTGCCGCGGCTATTAAAGCAGCGCTTCGGTCAGATACGCAACTTGTCAGTATCGCGCTTGCTAATAATGAGCTCGGTACCATTCAGCCGCTTCGTGATATTGCCCAGGTAATTCGAAAAGAACGCGAGGACCGGCTGGCCCGGGGAAATACGACGCCATTATATCTGCATAGTGATGCTTCGCAGGGAGTTGGCCAACTTGATGTTCATATTGCTCGGCTTGGTGTTGATCTGCTAACGATTAACGCCGGAAAAGTCTATGGGCCAAAGCAAGTTGGGTTACTTTGGACGGCTCGACACGTGCGTCTCGCTCCGCAAATTGTTGGAGGTGGGCAAGAGCGTGGGCTGCGCAGCGGTACAGAAAATGTTGCTGGCGTTATCGGCTTTGCAAAAGCACTCGAGCTCGCCGACGCGCATCGTAGAAGCGAGGCAAATCGTCTTGGCGATCTGCGAAATGCGCTGCAGTCGAAGCTGACGGCGGCCTTTGGCGATGCTGTTGTTTCGGGCTATCAAAAACACCGTCTTGCTGGACATCTGCATATATCATTCCCTTCAATTGATGCCGAGCGCGTGGTGTTTGGGCTGGAAAGTCGTGGCGTGCTTGTGGCGACGGGAAGTGCCTGTGCGGCAAACAAAGGAACGCGTTCTCATGTTCTCGAGGCGATTCATTTACCAGAGCATATTGCCGATGGTAGTCTGCGTTTGACACTTGGTCACCTTTCGACCGAAGAAAACATTGATCGTGCGGCTGAGGTCATCATTGAGGTTGTGACGGCTGAGTATGCAAGGATGCAAAAATGAAATCGTTAATTATTGGCATTCTCTCAGTCGCGATTATTATCATCGGGCTTAGCATGTACCTTGCGCCAAATGATTTAGCCGGGTGTGCTCAGGGTCCCACTGGCGAAGGCAAGTGTCAAAAGGTAGATGCTATTGTTGCTGTTAGTGGTGGCGACACACCGGCTCGTACCAATGAGGCAGTGCGGCTATACAAACAAGGTTGGGCTAACAGTCTTGTCTTTTCCGGTGCTGCTCAAGATAAGTCCGGTCCGAGCAACGCCGCTGTAATGCGTAACGATGCCATAGCAGCTGGTGTGCCGGCATCGGTGATTACGATTGAGGAGCAGGGCGAGACGACCAAGCAGAATGCCGATAAAACGCAGCAATTACTGGAAGGGAAAAATATTAAGACGGTTATTCTAGTGACGAGCGCCTATCACCAGCGTCGAGCGGGCCTTGAATTTTCGGAACGAGCTAACGGCAAGGTGGCGATCGTGAACCATCCGGTTGCAAGCGACAAGCAATGGTCGGGTTGGTGGTGGCTCACTCCTGGCGGCTGGTATCTGGCTGTCGGTGAACTTGTAAAGATTATAATGTTTTATGTAGGAGTCTCAAGGTAATGCGCGTGTATGTTGGTATGAGTGGTGGCGTTGACAGCAGCTTAACTGCCGCGCTACTTGTCGAGCAGGGGTACGATGTGACGGGCGTCTATATGAAGAACTGGACGCAGGACCTGCCAGGTATGAAATGCCCGTGGGCAGATGATTTAGCAGATGCAAAGCGCGTGGCAGTGCAGCTTGGGATTGACTTTAAAGTCTTTGATTTTGAAAATGAATATCGCCATAAGGTCGTCGACTATATGATCGAAGAATACAAGGCTGGCCGCACGCCGAACCCAGATATTATGTGCAATCAAGAAGTGAAGTTTAAGCTGTTTCTTGAGGCTGCGCTTGAAGACGGGGCGGATATGATTGCCACCGGCCATTATGCTCAAGTAGAAAATGGCATCCTTAAGATGGCAGTCGATACGAACAAAGACCAGACATACTTTTTGTACCGCGTAACTGGCGAGGCACTTCAAAAGACACTCTTTCCGCTCGGCGGCTATACAAAACCGACGGTTCGCGAAATGGCTGAAGCGCGCGGATTGTTTACGGCGGCGAAGAAGGACTCCCAGGGTATTTGTTTTGTTGGTAAGGTCGGTATTCGCGAATTCCTTTCCGAATATGTAGAGCAAGTAGCGGGTGAAATTATCGACAAGAAATCAGGCAAGGTGCTTGGTCATCATGACGGTGCGATCTTCTATACACTAGGCCAACGTCATGGTCTCGATCTTGGCGGCGGTCTCCCATATTACGTGGTTGGCAAAGATATGGATAAGAATGAAGTATATGTTACGACTGACTTAAATGATGCAACGCTTTGGAAGACGGACGTGCGGCTTGGTGCGGTGCACTGGATCAATCAAGCGCCTCAGTCGGGTATATATCAGGTGCGCATCCGTCATCGCGCTCCGCTCGTTGATGCTGATTTGTCGTACGACGGTGATGTTGTCACCCTAAAGTTACACGACGAGCAGCGTGCTGTTGCCAGCGGCCAATCGATTGTGATCTATCAGGATGACGTCTGTTTGGGTGGCGGCATCATTCTGTAAGTTGAGTTATCGCTACGGTACGGCGCCGCTTCCAGTCTATTTCTCATCTGTTATAATAAAAAGATATGAACGCTCAACAAATCCGTAACGCCTACCTACAATTCTTTAACGATCGTCAGCATGAGATTATCGCTCGCGCACCACTAATGCTCAAGGATGATCCAACGACACTCTTTACTGGCAGCGGTATGCAGCCGTTACTACCATACCTCCTTGGACAGGAGCACCCAAAAGGCAACCGACTAGTCGATAGTCAGACTTGTCTTCGTGCTCAGGATATCGAAGATGTGGGCGACAATCGCCATACGACGTTCTTTGAGATGCTCGGTAACTGGAGCATGGGCGATTACTTCAAGGAACAACAGATTCGTTGGTTCTTTGAGTTTTTGACTGATGTGGTTGGGCTTGATGCTAATAAGATTTACGTGACGTGCTTTATTGGCGACGAAGCGCATGGTATTCCGCGCGACGATGAAGCGGCGCGCATTTGGCAGCAGGTGTTTGCCGAAAAGGGCATCGACAATAAAGTCGTTGAACTTGGAAGTGCCGAAAATGGCGACAAGCTCGGCATGCAGGGTGGTCGTATCTTCTTTTACGACGATGGCGAGAACTGGTGGAGCCGTGGCGGCGGGCTTGATAAAACGCCAATCGGCGACCCGTGTGGTCCTGACAGCGAAGTATTTTATGATTTTGGTCCGCAAAATCATGCTGAAGGCTATGGTCTCGCGCATCCAGCGAGTGATAGTGGCCAGTTCATGGAGATTGGCAACCAGGTCTTTATGCAGTATCGTCGCCTTGATGATGGTAGTTTTGAGCCGCTCGCACGCAAGAATGTCGACTTTGGCGGTGGCCTCGAGCGCATTGCTGCCGCGCAGATTGATAGCCCGGATGTTTTCCGAATCAGCCTTCTCTGGCCGATTATCGAGAAGCTGCAGAGCCTGAGTGGTAAGAATTATGAAAGTCACACCGAGAGTATGCGCGTGATCGCCGATCACCTGCGTGCCGCTACCTTCTTGGCGGTTGACGGCACGGTGCCGGCTAATAAAGAACAAGGCTACGTCATGCGTCGCCTGCTTCGTCGTGCGATTCGTTTTGCCTTCGATCTTGGTATTGAACAAAACTTCTTTGAAGAAATTGTTCCTGTGATTGCCGATTTGTACCACGAAGATTATCCGGAAGTGGCCGCCAACCGCGACAATGTGATTGCTGTGCTTGCCAAGGAAGAAAAAGTCTTCCGTCAAACGCTTCGAAAAGGCCTGAAGCAGCTTGAGAAATTTGCAACAGACGGCCTAACCGGTAGCGAATTGTTTACGCTGTACGATACATTCGGTTTCCCAGTTGAGCTTTCGACCGAAGAGGCGTACAAACAAGAAATCAGCTTGAGTAAAAACTGGCGACAGGAATTTGACGATAAAATGACCGAGCAGCGGACTCGCTCTCAGACGGCTGCGAAGGGTACCTTTAAGTGTGGTCTCGGTGGCCAGACACTGCAGCACAAGAAGTATCACACAGCGACGCACCTTATGTACGCGGCGCTTAAGCAAGTGGTTGGCGATCATGTGACTCAGCACGGTAGCAATATCACCGAAGAACGCCTACGCTTCGACTTTAATAACGATGGCAAGGTGACGCGCGAGCAGCTCGATGAGGTTGAGCGCCTCGTGAATGAGTGGATCTCATGGGATTTGCCTGTCTCATTCCAGGAATATCCAACTGACCAAGCTTTCGAAATGGGTGCAATCGGTGCCTTTGGCGACCGTTATGGCGATACCGTAAAAGTTTATAAGATGGGCGACGAGCCTCGTCGTGTCAGCTTTGAGATTTGCGGTGGTCCTCACGTCGATCATACAGCGCAGCTTGCTGAAGATGGCAAGGTGTTCAAGATTACCAAAGAAGAGGCGAGCTCAGCCGGTATTCGCCGCGTTAAAGCCGTTCTTGTCTAAATAAATCGTCCGTTTTTGTCAGCATAAGCGCCTTTGGTATATAATGAATACACATTATGGTTTTTGATAAATTTCTTACGGCACGCAAAAATACTCAAGATAATGATTATATCGTTGCGCTCGATATTGGGACGGAGTTTGTAAAAGCGTTAATCGCTAAACTGTCCGACGATGAGCTTGAGATCGTTGGCGCCGGGCGCGCTCGGCAAGACATAAGCGACATGCATAGCGGTGCAATCGCGGATATTTCTGGCGTCGTTCGTAACTGCGAAGCCGCCCTATCCGAGGCCGAGGAGCAGGCCGGTCTGCAGGCGAAACGAGTCGTTATCGGTATTGCGGGCGAACTTGTGAAAGGTGTTACGAATACGATTCGTTACCGCCGTCCACAGCCGGACCGTCCACTTGACGTGGCTGAGATGGAATTTATCATCGAGAAAGTCCAAGAACGTGCTCAGGTGAAAGCCCAGCGTCAGATCGCGCTTGAAACTGGTAACGAAGATGTTGAAGTCAAGCTCGTCAACAGCGCGCTTGTCGGTATTCATATTGATG
>CAMLGO010000059.1 GCA_946479665.1 uncultured Candidatus Saccharibacteria bacterium | reverse complement strand
CTATGAAGATAAGGGCGCGGGCAACTATAAGCTTGTGATTGATGGTAATGAGATCAGCAAGTATATGAAAGACGCTACGATCGCGATTGAGGATCGTGACTTCTATAAGCATAACGGCGTAAGCCCGGTCGGCATCGCTCGTGCTGTCGTAAGTAATGCCAGCGGCAACAGCACACAAGGTGGCTCCACCCTCACGCAGCAGCTCGTGAAGCAGGTCTTTTTTGCCGACCAAGCCCAAGAGCGTGGCCTCGCAGGTATTCCCCGCAAAATCAAAGAGCTGATTTTATCTATCGAAGTAGAACGAATGTATAGCAAAGATCAGATTATTGATCTCTATCTTAATGAATCACCATATGGTGGTCGTCGCAATGGTGTTGAATCAGCCGCCCAGACCTACTTCGGAAAGAGTGCCAAAGACCTCACGCTTGCGGAATCAGCCCTACTCGCTGCCATTCCAAATCAACCCGGCTACTACGACCCATACAACCGCCCAGGCAACCAAGATCTTGTTGCCCGCCAGCACAAGGTGCTCGACAACATGGTTGAAGTTGGCTCGATCAAAAAGGAACAGGCCGACGCGGCTAAAAAAGTTGCGATTATCGACTCCATTAAGCCAGAAGCTTCGCAGTACCAGGACATCAAGGCTCCACACTTTGTCCAAATGGTACGTTCTCAGCTTGAGCAAGAACTCGGTAAAGCAACCGTCGGCAAGGGTGGACTTATCGTTAAAACAACTCTCGACATTCGCATCCAAGACAAGCTTCAAGGCGCAATGACCGATATGTTTAACTCAAGCACACCGGCTCGCAACGGCTTCACTAACGGCGCTGGCACTGTCGAAGATACACAAACCGGTCAGATCGTTGCCCTTGTCGGAAGCCGAGACTTCAACTACGAGGGCTACGGCCAAGATAACGCCGCAACCGCCTACATACAGCCTGGTTCGACCGTTAAGCCTTTCGTCTTCTCCGAACTGTTCAAAAAGAACTATGGTAGCGGAAGTATCCTTAGTGACACAAACTTCGATAGAGAATACGGCGGCAGAGTACAAAACCACGACGGACGCTATATGGGTAATATCAACATTCGCTCGTCACTTGCCCTTTCACGTAATATCCCAGCCATCAAAGCAATGTACATCGATGGAGTTCAGCCAAGCCTTCAAACAATCCGCGACATGGGTGCAAGTAGCTACTGTTCGCAAGGTGCAGATACCACCGTCGGTCTCGCTTCAGCAATCGGTGGCTGTGGAGTCCGTCAGATCGACATGGTCAATGCCTACGCCAGCCTGGCGCGCATGGGCGTCTACAAACCAACCTCAACCATTCTTGAGGTGAAAAATAGCCAAAACACCGTCCTCAAGAAATGGACCGACACAGGCAGCAAGCAGGTACTCGACCCACAGATCCCTTACATCGTCAGTGACATCCTCGGCGACCAGAATGCTCGTGCCGCACTGCATGGACGAAATGTCCCAGGTCTCGACATTCCTGGCGTGAGGACGGGCGTCAAGACCGGTACGTCAGACGTTGGCGGCAAGCCAAAAGATCTCTGGATCATGAACTATAGTCCAGTCCTCGCCATGGGCCTATGGGTTGGTAACCCAGACACAAGCCCAGTAAGGAGCGATAACTCGGCTGCAGCTGGTCGTATCGTCGGCACAGTCATGGAATATGCCCACAAAGAAGTATACGGCCCAGAAGGCAAATGGAAGGCTGGAGATTGGTTTGTAAAACCGGCCGGTATTCAGACTATCGGCGGCCAACTCTATCCGTCGTGGTACAACAAGGGCAAGGGCTCAACGAACACAAAAATCACCTTTGACACTGTCTCAAAAAAGAAAGCAACTTCATGTACGCCAGACGGAGCTCGTGTCAGCCTCGACGTTGTCAGCATCACCGATCCGATCACTAAACAACAAACAATTACGAATCCCGATGGCTACGATGCAAGTAAGGATGATGATGCGCATAAGTGCGATGATGTAAAGCCAGTTATTGCCGACATTACGTCAGACAAGACAGGTACTAAATACACAATCACCATTACCGTCGACAGGGGGACGTTTGACATCACAGGAGTTACCGCAACCGTTGGTGGCTCAAATATTCAGCTAAGCGGCTCGGGCGATACATACACCGGCACTTACACTGCAACAAACGCAAGCGACGACCCGCCAAGCGTTACAGCCACTGCTACTGACAGCGGCATGTACACCGACACGAAGACAAGCACTCTTAGCTCGCATTAGCAGCTATCAGTCGCCATCTAAAAATCGCCTCGTAATTGAGGCGATTTTTAGATGATACCTGTGCACTATTCTATTGTTGATCTACGAGATCGATTAGTGCGGCCTCACGCTGCGCCGATGTCTTTGGGCGCTGTTGTTGACGAGCACGTGCTGGAGTGGCGCTTTTACTCTGATCATCCTTTGGATGCTGCGAACGGCCCGACGGATGCTGGCGAGGCTGTTGTTTCTGTGTACTGCGATCGCTACCCTTCTGCTGGCGCGAAGTAGCCTTGTGGTGTTCGTGAGAATCACTGTGAAACACCGGAGAAGGCTCCGAGGGAATGGCAGCGGCAGGCTTTGGAGCACGGCCGGTTTGCTTTTTCTTTACCGCCGCTTTCGCCATCGGCAGTTTCTCGATCGCCTGGCTGATAGTTGTCGGCTTTTTTGCGACCGCCACTGTGACTGGCTTGGCAAACATCATCTTACCTGCCGCAGTCTGTAGCGAGCGAATAAATTCAATCTCAACCGTTTGACCGATCTGCTTGAAAGCGTGCTCAACAACCACCATTGTACCGTCGGCCAGGTAGCCGACCGCCTGATGAGAGTCCTGACCCTTTTGCACAAGCTCGAGAAGCATCTTTTCACCTGGCAGGTACGCCATGCGAAGGCTCTGGGCTAACTCGTTTACATTGAGCACCGCGATAGATTCTACCTGCGCAACCTTATTAAGATTGAAATCGATAGTACACACGGCGCCGCCATGCTGCTTTGCGAGCTTCAGCAAGCGCTCATCAACACCCTCTTCGGCTTTACTGCCATCCTGCAAGATCTCAACGGTGACTTGTGGCATTTGCTGTAATTCTTGAACAACATCGAGTCCATGACGAGCACGAGCTCGCTTGTCGTGATCAGCATTATCAGCAAGAAACTGCAGCTCACCAATCACGCTACGTGGAATGACGAGCGTATCACCAATAAAGCCCGACTGAGCAACGGCAATGATACGTCCATCGATAAGCACCGAGGTGTCAACAAAAATAGGCCGTCCTTGTTTTCGAGCGAGATTCTGACGCGGCAGCTTGATGACCAAGTAAGTCACTTCCGCCAAAATAGCCAACAGTGTGACTACGATAAGTATTTGTATTGTGTCCATAAAAGATCTTTCTGATTACTCTACGAGATAATCGATTAAGGCCTGGCGCAGATCGCCAACACCTTTAATAAATGAATTCTTGTGACTCGGCTTTGGTGCAATCGCCTCACTAAAGCCAAGCTTTTTCGCTTCGGCTACGCGCCGATCGGCACTGTGGACGCTGCGAATTTCACCACCAAGTCCTACCTCGCCAAAGACAACGAGCCCATCATCAAGTCGTCTTCCAGCGGCGGCACTGGCAATTGCCATGCAAATAGCAAGGTCTGCGGCAGGGTCACTAATCTTGAGTCCACCGACGACATTGATATAAATATCCTTGTCCGATAAATTCAGTTTGGTACGTCGCTCTAAAACGGCGATCAAAAGAGTAAGTCGGTTAAGATCGAAACCTGATGCAGTACGTTTAGGATACCCGAAACTGGTTGGATTTACAAGTGCCTGAATCTCAACGAGCAGCGGCCGGGTCCCTTCAAGTGTCGCAAGAACAACCGATCCGTCGGCATTTTGACGCTCGGCAAGCAGCGCTGCTGATGGGTTTTCAACCACCCGAAGGCCTTTATCGTCCATCTCGAAGATGGCTGCCTCTGCCGTTGATCCATAGCGGTTTTTAATCGCCCGCACCACCTTAAAGCCACCATAACGCTCGCCTTCGAATTGCAGTACGACGTCTACGAGATGCTCGAGTACTTTCGGTCCGGCGATACTGCCTTCCTTTGTCACATGCCCTACGAGCACGACTGCTGCGCCAGATTCTTTAGCAGCACGAATAATGACATTGCTACTATTGGTAATCTGACTGACCGTACCTGGCGCCGAGGTAATCTCATCAAGACTCAGTGTTTGAATCGAATCAATAATAACCAATTTATACGCGCCCGAACGAATCGTCGCCGCAATATCATCGGCACTCGTGCTCGCCACAAAACTCAGTTGCTCGCTGGCATGCGCGCCAAGTCGCTCAGCTCGCAGCTTCACTTGCCCGGCCGACTCCTCACCACTTGCATACAAGACCGGTGTAGAATTCGCGATATGCGCCGTCACCTGAAGCAGGAGCGTGCTCTTACCAATACCTGGCTGTCCGGCAATAAGAACAACCCCTCCAGGCAAAATACCGCCGCCCAACACATCATCTAGATCGCCAAAACCAGTCTTGAGACGCATCGAAGCATCCTCCGAACTGATAGAACCGATAGTCTGAGGGGTTAATACGCGGCCACTAGAGGCGCCACGAGACACAACCGATTTGCCACTATCGACAACTTGTTCAACAAGACTGTTCCACTCACCGCAATTATCACACTTACCTACCCACTTTGGGTAACTCGCGCCACAATGCTGACAGATAAACTGAGATTTAGATTTGGCCACTGTGTCCCTTTCAATAAAATTATTATACGACAGTTGCGCGCTAGATGCTTGGCGACGGCGCTAAGGTACTATCGATTTTCTGTTTCAGCTCATTTGAACGCACTACCAGATCGTTATATGCTTTGACCTTGGCATTAAACTCAGTTGTCTTTGCATCAATATCTGCCTTCTCGCGATTAAGGGCGTCAGCCCGATTAATCAACGCTTGCCTGTCGGCATTATAAGCGTTTACCTGACTAGCACTCGTTCGATCAACTGTCCTTTCGCGTTCTTTTAGCGCTGCAATATCTGCTTCCAAAAGTGCAGCGGCTGCATTGTACGTGTTGATTTCAGCGGATATATCATCCTTCAGCCGCGCTATTTCAGCGTCAAGTGCAGATGACCGTGCCGAGAGATCGTCAAATACTTTTTGGTATGCTGCGTGCATCGCAACAACCTTCTGCCTGTCACTGAAGTATTGTTTATAGTGCGCCTCGAGTTCAGGGCTAATCGAAGCCACTTCGGTTCCAATAATTGAGTGAAGTTCATTAATGCGATCACCCGGCTGCGCCCTAGCGTAATACTCCATGCGCGTCTGCAATTCCGTGTTATGTAGCTTCGCGTACTCAGCCTCGAGCAGTACGCCAAGGTGTTGCTTTTCACTTTCCGACAACCGCTCAAACACGGCATGCAGCATTTCGTGCGACGCCGTGACCTCACGTATACCATCTAGCCGCGGATCGGTCACATCATAAATATAGATGCGCTCAGCGCTATAGCATCCTAAAATAGCACTCGACGCCTCCTTGCGGTCACACTGTGAGTTAAATTTCTGCGTCGCCTCTACCGACGGCTGAGATGCGTAAAAATAAAACAGTCCTTTGTCGGCAATGGTCGCTCGTTTCGCTAACTGCGACACGGTATCGCTCGGCGTATACTGCCAGACGGTCACTTGATCTACTACAAACTGACGATTCAAGACTATAAACAAGGCCAAAACAGCCAGAAGCAAGCCAACGAATAGCCCGCCTGTTCGTTTTAAAAAGCTACTCCTCGTGTCCGACATCAATCTTCATCACCCCTCG
>CAMLGO010000058.1 GCA_946479665.1 uncultured Candidatus Saccharibacteria bacterium | reverse complement strand
AGATAGTCGATTGAATAATTTTGCGGCTGCTCGGTTGGATACATAGTACCTTCATTTAAGCACAAACACTAACAGAGGTAAAGGGTGCTATACTGTGAGTATGCAGGATGCGAAAGAAGAAGTCCGAGCCAAGCTCAATATTGAGGATATAATTGGCGAATACGTGGTGCTCAAGCGAGCAGGGCGTAACTTCAAGGGACTTAGTCCGTTTAGTGCAGAGAAAACGCCGAGTTTTGTGGTGAGCCCGGATAAACATATTTGGCATGACTTTTCATCCGGACGCGGCGGCGACATCTTTACGTTCGTGATGGAAGTCGAGGGTATGGATTTTCGCCAAGCACTCGAACATTTGGCGCGTAAGGCCGGGGTCGATCTTTCGATATATGACAATAAAGGCAGCCAGGAGCTTGCTGGGAAGAAAAAGCACTTGCTTCGGGCGCATGACCTCGCGGCCAATTACTATCAGCATTCTTTGTTGAAAAATCAGCACGCGCTCGAATACGTGTTTGGTAAGCGCGGTCTGAGTAAAGAGATTGTGCAGGAATTCAGGATCGGCTACGCACCAACAACAGGTGACGCGCTGGTAAAATTCTTGTCGCGCAAGGGCTATAGCGCAAAGGATCTGGCCGATGCGGGACTGACGAATCGTTTTGGCGGCGACATGTTCCGAGGGCGTATGATGGTGCCGCTAATGGATAGCGTAGGGCAGGTGATCGGCTTTACCGCTCGTATTATTGCGGATGATCCAAAAGCGCCAAAATATCTAAACACGCCGCAGACGCTGCTGTACGACAAAGGCCGTCATGTCTTTGGGCTAAGCCAGGCGAAGGAGGCGATTCGAACCAGTGACTATGCGGTGATCGTTGAAGGTAATCTCGACGTCGTAAGCAGCCACCAGGCAGGAATTACTGGCGTAGTCGCTACGGCTGGTACGGCCATGACCGAGCATCATCTTCGAGCGCTGCGCCGCCTGAGCGGTAATGTTCGCCTGGCATTTGATGGCGATAAGGCGGGCCTTGCAGCTACTGAACGAGCAATTCCTATTGCCCAAGAAACTGGTGTTGACCTAACGATTATTACATTGCCGGGCGACGCAAAGGATCCGGATGAATTAATTCAGCAAGACCCTGCATTATGGCAGCAGGCTATTGATATGGCCGAGCCGGTGATTGACTGGGTGCTGGCGCAATATTCCGCACGAGAAGATATTACGACGGCCGCCGGCAAACGTGCTTTTACGACCGCTGCGCTTACCGTGATAGGTTCGTTGAAGGATGACGTTGAGCGCGAGCACTACATGCAAAAAATAGCCGGTATGATTAATGCGTCAACCGATGCACTCAAGTCGAAGCTGGCCGGTATGAACGATGTATCTAGTGCTGAGGCGCCAAAAAGGCAGATCAGCAGGACGCGTACCGTGATCACCCCCGACGAGGCGGCATATCAAGACAACGTGCTAGCTGCGGCACTCGCAGATGGGGCAACGCATGAACTGTTTGCTCACATTGATCCGACTATGTTTGTGGGCGAGGAGCGCCAGGCGATAGTGAACTATCTGATTGCTCACGGCGGCAGGGCGATTACGGATACCCCTAAAGAGTTGCAAAAGTACGATACCTATGTGAAAATAGTATTACTGAAGGCCGACGCTCGTTATGCCGACTGGAACGACCAAGATCGTTACTTCGAAACGGCTCGATTGCTCCGCCAAGTTGCAACAAAACACAAGGAAAAACAAAAAGATATATTAACCGACCAGCTGCGTGAGGCGGAGACGAGTGGCGATGACGCCCGGGCGACCGACATACGCACCCAGCTGTATACACTCATTAAGGAGATTAATAGTGGCAAAAAGTAATGACCTTGAAGAACCAATTGTTGAAGATGGTGTAGTTGATGCCAGCGGAGGACCGCTAAGCGACATCGACGGGCCAGCTATCGATGAGCTGATCGACGAAGAAGAAGACGATATCGATACGCTTAATAGCGGGCAGTATTTTGATGATGTATCTGACGACAGTGTGCGTTTATATCTGCGCGAAATCGGTAAGATTCCTCTGCTTAATTCTGAAGAAGAGCTCGCATTGGCGCAAAAAGTTGTGGCTGGCGATAAGAAGGCCAAAGACAAGATGGCCGAAGCGAACATGCGCCTCGTGGTGTCAATCGCCAAGCGTTATTCAGGCCGTGGTCTTGATTTCCTCGATCTTATCCAAGAAGGAAATACCGGGCTGCTTCGCGCCGTTGAAAAGTTTGACCCGGACAAGGGTTTCAAGTTTTCTACCTACGCTACTTGGTGGATTCGTCAGGCGATTACCCGTGCTATTGCCGACCAAGCCCGCACGATTCGTATTCCGGTGCACATGGTGGAGACGATCAATAAGCTGCTCCGTACGCAGCGTCGTATGACCCAGGAGCTTAACCGTGAGCCGACTATCGAAGAGCTTGGTAAAGAGCTTGAAATGGAACCGGAAAAGGTTGAGTACGTTATCAAGATTAAGCAGGACATTACTTCACTTGATGCTGGCGTTGGCCGTGATGGTGAAGATGAAGATTCTGTGCTTGGTGACTTTATTGAAGACGAGGATGGAGCAACTCCAGAGGAGTCGGCGACCTCACAGCTCCTAAAAGAGCAGGTGCAGTCGGTACTTTCGACACTGTCTGAACGTGAACAAAAGATCATCAAGATGCGTTTTGGTCTTGAAAATGGTAAAAGCCATACTTTGGAAGAAGTGGGCCAAGAATTTGCCGTGACGCGTGAGCGCATTCGTCAGATCGAAGCCAAGGCACTTGCCAAGCTTCGCAAGCACAAAGATGCTAAGAAGTTGCACGAGTATCTCGGATAGATAAAAGAGAGTGAAATAAAAATACCTCGCTGTAGCGAGGTATTTTTATTGGAAAAGATATCAGTCGACAATGAGCATGTAGTTCATGCTATAAGACGTAGCCACGGTTGCCGAAGAGCAGACATTTGCATTTATGAGATCTTGGCTGTTGCCGCCAGCTTCGAGTCGGGCGTAGAGATAGGTGATGGCACTATCACCAGTGCCGCAACTATATTTCATGTAGGTGTATCCAGCTGGTTTGCAGGTCTTACCTAGGGGGGCTTTAGAGGTCGTAATGCAGTTTGATGGATCAATAAAGGTAGAGTCTAGATGGCCAGCATCGGTGAGGCAGCTAAGAATCGATTTCGTGTAATTAGGGTCCGGGGTACCAGTATTTGAGTCGAGATTGAACCACCCACTGCCATTGCCCTGATAGCCACACCCGCTGCCACCCTGGATGTCATTGCCATTCTTAGTTCGATATAGCTTGATAGCATCAGCGATTTTTTGGAGATGCTCGAGACGGGTGGAATCGCGCGCTTTGGCTTGAATGCCGTTATATGCAAAAACGGTGATCGAAGCCAAGATGCCGATAACAACGATAACGACGAGAAGTTCAACGATCGTGAAGCCTTTTTTTTTCATAAACCCACCCTGTTCCTTTTAGCTATAAAATTTAATATGTTCGAGTTCGGTATCAATTTGCTCGTGGAAACGGTCGAGATTGCCATCGTTCATGATGTAATGGTCGGCAATAGCGATCGGACCGCCTTTTTCGAGGTTTTCAATTTCTGCCCAGTCGCGCTGGTTAGCTTCTTCGAGCGTATATGGACGCTCTGTCCGCTGAGTAAGACGGCGGTGGCGAAGATGCTTTGGTGCCACAACGGCAACTACAGTTAGCTCGCCAGGGAAGGCACGTTTCAGGATTTTATATTCGGTCCATGTATAAAGGCCGTCGGCGATAAGGCGGCGCTGACCCGCTTCGATGAGATCATTGATCTGTGTGACGATACGCTTAACGACAAAGTCCTTGCCTTCACGCTGGCGAATCTCTTCGCGGAAGATAGTTTCACTTTCGGCTGTCCGCTCGATACCGGCTTCCTCCATGGCTTGATAAATGACCCCCCCAAAGTAAACTTTTGGATAGCCTTTGCTAGTAAGATAGTCGACGGCGGTGCTTTTGCCGCTGCCAGTAAGGCCGACGAGTGCGACGATTTTTATATTTTCATAGTGCTTCATTGGTTTTAGTATACCAAATAGATAGCGTATATGCTTGTACATAGCGTCAACCCTCTGTATTATTGACCTAATTTAGGAGATGCCAGTATGAGTGATGGAATAAATGGTGGAGAGGTGACTTTTTTGACTGTTAGCGAGCAGGAGTTTATAGCTGATCGTGGTTTTGAGCAGGCCAGTAGGGTGCTTATTTCTCAGGCGGCGGCACGACTCGCGTTAGAGTTGAGGCTTGGATCGGATGCCGGCACGACGCTTGTTGACTCGTTTCGCCAAAGGACCCTTCCTGAAGGCGAAGAGGCCTTAGATTCAGCGCAAGAGCTTACTGATGCAATTGACACGCTTCGTGAAGTGCTTGCGAGACGAGGCAGTATCGTACTCCGAGCGGTTGAGCTTGCTGAAGTGGCTGAGCCATCCGTGGAAATTCCAGATACAGCACAGGCAGTTGAAACCGATGCGGCTTACGAGCAGCCCAGTGAAGAGAGGGAAGTGACGGATGAAATACATGAACTTCCATACGCTCAAGAGCCGATAAAATTGAGTAATCGTGCGCAGCGATATGTGCAGACGATTTTTGGCAAGTTTGACGAACTAGACCTCCACGAAGGGGATAAACATACGCTTGCGCGGACGTTCATGGAGTTGCGTGGCGAGCCTAAGGGAGGTCGTCACTTTTCTGATCTTACAACTGAATTGCTTCTTATGTTTGAAGGTCTTACGGATGGCGAAATCGCTAATCATTCAGGAAAAAAAGCTCCATCGGTGGCGACGGCGTTTAGTCAGTTGATTAAGAGAATTCAGAGCCAGCCAGGCTTCTCATATGAGGCCGCGCGTGCAGCACTGCAGGCAAGGCAGAGCATCGTATCGACACCTTATAGCGAGAAATCTATCGAGCAGGTTGATGAGGAGCTGGTAGTTGTTGAGCAGGATAGTAGTAGCGATGCACCCGCAGCGTCGCAAAAGGGTGAGTCCAAGCAATCTCTGCGGACAGGTCATCTGAAGGGTGCAATTCGACGTTATTTACGCAAGCAGGGGCATGATCATATGATCGACTTAGGCGACGAGCAGTTATCTGCTTTGATTGAGCAGGTGTTTGTGTCAGACCAAACCATTTCACCGCTTCGAGATGAATATCTATCCTATCTTGCGACAGGTGAGAAGCAACTTGGTAACAGCGCTCTGAGGGATTGCATTACTACGATGGACCAGCGAATCGCCGAGATACTTGTGTCGCCATCAAATATTTTGCCTATTACGACACCAGTGCGGCATCATCGGCCAAACATTAGCCCTGCGAATATGCCGAAAAAACACTCAGTGTTGCCATTTGTTGCCCCGCGCTCGAAAGGCGGCCAAGTATCCTGGACTGAGAAAGAGGATGTGATGCGAGCGGAGGTGGTGAATGCGGCGGAAGTATTGCACATGTCGCCGTTAATAGATGCTGCATATAATGAAGCGACGATGACGCAGAGCGTATGGTATAAAACTGCTTACGAAGAGATTAATGTGGCTGCGAAAAAGTTGGAACTTACCGAAGCAGAAGCTTCAGGGCTATGGACCGTGGTTCATTCCGACAGCAAAGACAAGGAGCGGGAGCAGCCCTCGAAGGCCGCCAAAGAGGCACTTAAGAAACTTGAACAGCACATGATAGATCACAGTGAGCGCTTGAGTCAGCATCCAGAAGTGAAGTCTTGTCTGAGAAAGCTTGTTAATAGCTTCTCTCCTCAAGATCTTAAGGGTATACAAGCTGCACTGCAAAAAGAAATACC
>CAMLGO010000057.1 GCA_946479665.1 uncultured Candidatus Saccharibacteria bacterium | reverse complement strand
GAATCGAACCATCTACCAAGTGGTTATGAGCCGCCTGCTCTAACCGATGAGCTACAGCCCCGCTTGCACAATTATAGCGTATTGCCCCCTGTTCGGCTATAATGTGTCATAGATCATCATGAAAAAAACAAACATTCGCAGACTCTACTATCATGTGACGCACAACTATCTGACACTAAATAATTTAGTGATTCTTATTGCGTTTGCCATTGCGGCTGGTTGGGCCTGGGGTTCGGTGAATGTGATGCAGCGAAATTATGCGTTGCAGGCTGAACTCGACAGTAAAAAGCAGCAGCTACAAGTGGCTGATCTTGAAGCGCAGACGCTTCAGTTTGAGCAGAAATATTATCAGAGTGATGAGTATAAGGAACTCGAAGTCCGTAAGCGTCTCGGGCTCGCTACTTCGGGTGAGCACGTGGTGATACTACCGCCCAATAGCCAGGCGGTGATCGATAGCGACAAGCAAACGAGCCCTTCGGCGGTGAAGCTGATTGCAACAAGCAATTTTCAGCAATGGATGAATTTCTTGTTTGGCGGCAATACGAAGAACTTGCAAAAATAAGCCTCATCTGTTAATCTTGTATATGTATCGCGGGGTGGAGCAGTCTGGTCAGCTCGTGTGGCTCATAACCACAAGGTCGTAGGTTCAAATCCTACCCCCGCAACCAAGAAAAATAGCTATCGAAAGATAGCTATTTTTCTTGTTGAAATAATGCAATGAAAGAAGAGAGGGTTTTTGCTGGCGGGCTGCATGGTCGCAGCCCGCCAGGTGTTGTTAGGAGAGTTCGGCGGAGATGATTGCTTCGACCATCTGGGAGCCGGAGCGGCCAATGGCAATCTGGTTGCCGTCTGGGTCTTGGCTGAACCACAGATTGTGGGGTCCCCGACCAGCACCGAACAGGCAGGCCATACCAGTGCCATCGGGCAACGGTATAGTCAGCGTCGCGGAGCCTGTCGAGTCCGCACCGTCAATGACAAGCTTAACAACCTTCATGATCTAACACCCTCTCTATTGGGGGTTCTTTTAAGTAGAGAACCTTAGCGGATTTTAACACATTAGACGTAATAAGTCAATATTATTACAGGGGTGATGCTATTGTGATAAGCGTGTAGCGGCTACGCGAATGGCTTCGCTCCAGCTAAGGAAGGCATGTGGCGTTTGAGCCACATCGCTAGCGGTTAGGCCGTGCTTGATAGCGAGAGCAAGCTCGTGAACCATTTCGGCGGCGTGCGGAGCAACAATGGTAGCGCCGAGGATGACACCTTTTTTGTCGGTAATAATCTTCACGAATCCATCGCGGAAATCCGAAGTATTACTGCGAGCGATGATATTAAGGGGTGCGATGGCTTTGTTGATTGGCAGATCACGCTTGATGCAATCGTCTTCGCGTAGGCCTACCGAAGCAATGCCTGGGTAGGTGAAGGTGATACGAGGCGTGGCTGTGTAGTCTGGTGTAGCCTTTTCCTTGTGAAGCAGGTTGTTGGCGGCAATGCGGCTTTCGAGCAGTGCCGAATGTGTGTAGCTGTTGCGCCCGAGTACGTCGCCCGCGGCAAAGATGTGCTTTGCGGTTGTCTGCAAATGATCATTTACCTCTATGCCCTTTGGTGTGTATGCAACTGTTGCATTCTCGAGCCCAAGGTCGACACTTGGCGCACGTCCAGCTGCGAGTAGAATTTCATCGACACGGACTGACTTTTCGTGACCGCCACGAGAATAGGTAACACGTTTGCCGATCCCGTCTTTTTGAATAGAGATAACACGAGATTGAGTGAGGCTAGTGACGCCCTTTTGCTCTTTAAGTACGCGCTCAAGCAGTTCGCCGACTTCACTGTCTTCGTGCGGCAAGAGTCGAGAGGCAATTTCGGCAATGTAGACTTTTGTACCAAAGATGGCCATGAGCTGAGCAAGTTCAAGGGCGACGCTACCGCCACCGATAATAAACAGACTTTTTGGCGGGCGTGTCAGCTGGAGAAGCGTGCGGGGTGTGAGGTACGACACGGTATCCATGCCGATAATGTCGGGCACTTCCCAGTGCGAGCCGGTGGCAATGAGAAATTGCGCAGCAGATAGGTGGCGACGATTGACACTGATCTCGTTTGGACTCAGAAAATGAGCGGTGCCATTAAAGGCACTAATGCCATGATCTTCATAATAACGGCGATTGCCACCAGCACCGGTTCGTTTAACGGCAAGGTCTTTCCAGTTTTGGAGCGATGGGTAATTGTAGCCGATAGCAGCCGAGCGAAGGCCGAAGCGCGCGCCGTGTTTAGCTTCGTCATATAAATGAGCAGCGTGAAGCAGGGCTTTCGTTGGCACGTCACCCCAGTTTGGAGACTCGCCACCGAAGGTATTTTCTTCAATAATTGCGACGCGCTTGCCGGCTCGGGCGGCAATGGTTGCAGCAGCGCTTCCGCCGGCGCCGCTTCCGATAACAATGAGGTCGTAGTCAAATGTTGGTTTTTTTGCCATTACTCGTTCTCCTTATATGACCAAGCGATGATGTTTATATAGGTACGCAGCTTCGGGGTGATATCGCTCTAGGGTACTGCTGGCAACTCGGCGGATATCGGCGCTAGTGACTTCGGGTTTGGTTTCGAGCCAGATGATCACCGCATCGCAGACACTCTTGGCGGTCGATTCGGCGACACCTGCCGGGCTACGGACGCTGAGGCAAGAGGCAACGATACTGGCATGGAGCTTGTCTCGCTGGAAAGCTTCACTAGGCCGCCTTCCCGCTCGCTTGACGATATCGATTGCCTTCATGGTCTTACATACCTCCCATAGAAACGGCATTCATAGCAAGGACTTGGTTGACATAGAGGTAGAAGCCGAGGGTAAGCAGGCCTGCGCCAGCGCAGAACTGGAGGAAGCTTTTGTTCTTTTCGCGCCACTTCTGAATCGTACTGAGTTTGTGGCCGCTGCCAACCAGTACGCTAACGATGAGAAGCGAGAGAAGCGAGATGGCGGTGTAGATGCCAATGCCCGCAAGTTGCCATAGGGGCGGCAGGTGAATGATTACGAGGGCGCTGACGGCAACAGGGGCGATAATAAAGAGCAACTCACTGGCAACGCTAGTAAGGCCCAAGCCGAAGGCCTCGGCGCTCCGTTTAGTGACCTTGGTTCGTTCGCTGAGATAGGCGGCTGCGCCACGAGGAATCCAGAGTGTTGTGCCACTCTGATGCCGGTAATAAAACAGCCAAACGGCAACCCCTACGCCGAGTAAGAGTCCACAGCTCACTACCCAGGCAAGCTCCGGCGCGCTTTTATCGCCGAAGATGTGGAGCAAGACAAGCGCCGCAAAAGAGATAAGAAGCATCGTCATGACACCAGCGCCGAAGATGAACCCACCGATAAGCCGCATAAGTTTGGTATGTGACCGCTTGGCGCCGATGGCGTGTCCGCTCATAAGGCTCAGCATGCTAACGCTCAGTTGAAAACTGGCGTGGATGAGGCCGGCGAATGCGACGATAGCGAGTGAACCAAATATGTCCATGAATGTTTATTTTTTGTCTACCTTTACACCTATTTATACCATAAGCGACTCATGCAGGTCAAAGTATCTAGGCTAAATAGCCAAACAGGGGCGTAAATGGAGGTTTTTCGTACAAAATACTATTGCTTTTTTATAACTTTTATGCTTAAATAAATACACTAAACAATAAAAACAAACAGGACACAACAACATGGAAATTGAACAGCACGCCTCGAACGTCGAAGCCGTCACAATTAGCGATATCTTGGGCCTTGCTACCTGGAATCGTCAGCGTAGCAGTCAAGAACTACAAGAGTTTATCAATAGTCGTCATGCCACGTTGCCTGACGATAGTGAAATTGAATAACCTCTGTTCTTGTCAGTCCTAGTAGGGGTGGATGATATTCTTACTTCATGAATCGTGGTATCCTATATGTACAATTTAATGTAGGAGATCAATTCGTATGAATGAAGATCAAGAACAGCAAACGACCGAAGTACGTGAAACAACTGAGCGGGAAGATGGTGCGAACGTAACACGCCAAACCGTCCAAAGCACGGGTACTGCGAGTAGCTCAGTCGTCCTTAAGAGAGTTGTGTGGTATATCGCAGGGGTCATCATTGCCCTGCTTGCCATCCGTGTTATCTTGCTTCTTCTTGGAGCAAACAGAGATAGTGGATTCGTTGATTTTGTGTATGCCTTAAGTGAGATCTTTGCGGCACCGTTTTATGGTATTTTCAACTATGTGCCTGCATATGGCCAGTCCGTACTTGAGCTAAGTAGCCTTGTTGCTATTGCGGTATATGCACTTATCGCATGGGGAATTGCCAAGCTTGCAACTCTCACGAAAACAAATCCTTCTGCTGCGTAGGTCGTTACGCTAACGCAATAAAATAAGACTCACGCACTGGTGAGTCTTATTTACGATTATCCATGTATGGGAATGTGAGATAGAAGGTTGGCTTGCTGTTGTTTGTAGAGGCGGTGAAGCGAATGTGTTGCGATTGTTGTTGTAAGGGCGTTATGATCAGAAATGCGCTCATCGTCGGAAACGGCAAGTGTCTTAAATGAATAACTCTTTGGGATGAGGAAGTAGTCGTTCCGTTTTTCCATGCTTGGATAGGAAACGTATGGAAATTTAGTCGAGGCTTCATAGGTGTCGCCCCAGAGCTCGACTGATTCTTCAAGATGATTGAGGTTGAAATCGCCTGCGATAATCCGCTCTTCTCCCCGCACCTTCAATATAGCGAGTGTCTCCTCGAGGTGAGGGGTGGCAAAATCAGTAAAATCGGTAATTGAGAAATGCACATTGGCAAGTTTAATCGTCTCACTGGCAGTGGCGATATCGACTAGCTGAACGATGCGTTGATGTTCGTCGTCAGACGCTTGTTTTAGGACGATAGTGTCAGAAGTGGCAATCGGATGCCGACTTAGGCAACCGAGTCCTTCGCGGTATGTCGGATATTCCAGGCCGACCTGCAGCCGACTGATGACGGTTTGCATATAAGGATAACCGAGCTGCGCGTTGAGGAGCTGTACTTGGTTGCGGGCATCCACCTCGGGCAGGAACACGACTTCTTGAAATAGAATAACGTCTGGTTTCTCGTGTTTAAGATAGGTGAGAATGTGGTCTATGCGAGCCTCCCAGTTATCGAAACCTTGGAGATTCAGAGTAGTGATTTTCATAGTGTAAGCGTAACAAATATCGCAATGAAAGAGGAGGTAAAAAGAGTCTTCTAGTGGATAATACCACTGGTATGGCGGGAGGTCGTATTCACAACGATACCACTAGCTTTATTGTACTTTCTACATTACAATCTATAATAATTACGCTTAATGGCTAAGTGTAACCAATCAATATAGCCAGTAGTTTAAACTACAAGAGGTGACAGGGGTGAAACAATTAAGCATTAAGCGACGTTTCTCGGAACGACTGCGTAACATTATTCTATTAAGTATAGTTGCAATTACTGCAGTCAGCGTGCCGCTCAGACAAGTACTGGCCGAAACTTTTATAGATTACAATTGGACAAAAAGTAATCTACGAACGCCGTCTCAGCGCAACTGGACATCTTCTGCTTTCTCGGCCGATGGCTCTAAGGTTGTGGCGGCTGATCTTGGCGGCTACCTCCATACCTCGACCGACGGTGGTACTACATGGACTCAGCAGGTCGGTGCCGGCTCGCAAAACTGGTATGCTGTCGCTTCTTCGGCTGACGGCACCAAGCTAGCAGCGGTCGTGCAGAGTGGCTATATCTATACCTCGACCGACAGTGGTGTCACCTGGACTCAGCAGACCAGTGCAGGCTCGCGATACTGGCACTCCGTCGCCTCCTCGGCTGGAGGGTACAAGAAGGTTGAGGGCGTCTATGGAG
>CAMLGO010000056.1 GCA_946479665.1 uncultured Candidatus Saccharibacteria bacterium | reverse complement strand
CAACCACGGCGGAAGCTGGACACTTCTTAGCATGAGCTAGGAAGTGAAGAGGGAAGTGATTGCCCTCCAGACATTAAAATAGCTCGGCCTAACCGCTGGGCTATTTTAATAGGTCGCACCATTGCACGATTACCCGACTTCCGGCATAATAACCACAAGAAGAATACAAAAATAGGGGGCACGACCATCAAGCCAATTGAACTGACTCGTTTCTGGCATCGCCGCATCTGCGAAGCGACGCTTCTTGTGAGTGCGATCGTCGTTGCGCTCTATTTCTGGGCGTACTTTGCAAGTGACGTCAAAAGCATCAGTAGTGCGTTACTCGTCAGCGATACCGCCGCTATCCTCGCCGGCATTACGGCTATCGTCAGTTTTATCTCGTACCTATGGTCGCCAAAAAAATACATCTTTTATACAGCGCTTTTAATTTACGGACTCCTTGTTGCGACAACATCGCTACTTATCCTGAACACCGGCGGCACAACTTCGCCGTTTATAGCTCTTTGGATGCTCGTAGCAGTCTTTGCTGGTATTTTTAGCGCCAAAGGCATCGTACCGATGCTACTGCTTGTTAATGGCTACCTTGTACTGCAATACATCACGGTTGGCAGCATCAGTCGCGAAACAATTGTAGCCGTCATCCTGGCGGGTGAATTACCGCTCCTCGTAAGTTTCCTCATCTGGCACCAAAAGTCGACAGGCACGTCCGATAAGGACCGCGCCTATCGCGATCTTGCCAATGAGCTTAGCGAAGTAGCAAGCAAATCAGAGGTCGTAATTAACGCCATCGCCGACGGCGTCATCGCCATCGACAGTCAAAGCGTCATTCAGCTTATCAACCCAGCTGCTCAGCGTATTTTAGGCTGGGACAAGCAAGATGCCATGACGCTCAGTTACAAATCGGTATTGAATTTATCGGACAAAGCCGGCGCCGATCTCGTAGAGGCGACCGATCCTATCCAGCACGTCCTAGCCGATAATAAGCCGCAACGAACCAACGACCTGACGCTAACAACAAAGTCTGGCAAAAAGCTCTCCATCTCACTCGTTGCCTCACCAATTGGACAAATCGGATCGGGTGTCATTATCGTCTTCCGCGATATTACGAAGGAAAAAGCCGAAGAACGCGAACAGGCCGAATTCATCAGCACCGCTAGTCACGAGATGCGCACACCAGTAGCCTCGATTGAGGGCTATCTTGGACTGACGCTCAATCCTGCCACCGCGCAAATTGATGACAAAGCACGTGACTTTATCACCAAGGCCCATGAGTCTGCCCAGCATCTCGGCCGGCTCTTCCAAGATCTTCTTGATGTCAGCAAGGCCGAAGATGGCCGCCTGTCGAATAATCCAAAAGTGATTGATGTTGTTTCGTATGTGCACGATATCGTCCAAGGTCTTCGTCCAAAGGCCGATGAAAAGGGACTTCGCATGCTCTATAAGCCGCTGCCTGACGATGATGTCGACCAGTCTGCCCGCCGCTTAACCCCCGTGTTTTATGTCAATCTCGATAACGACCACCTGCGCGAAGTCGTTGCCAATCTCGTCGAGAACGCTATCAAATACACGCCCCACGGTGACGTCGTTATTGATGTCGGGGGCGACGCCGAACATGTTGTTGTCAGCATAAATGATAGTGGCATTGGTATTCCGGCAGAAGACATTCCGCATCTTTTTCAAAAGTTCTACCGAGTCGACAACAGTGACACGCGCGAGATTGGCGGCACCGGCCTTGGACTCTATCTTTGCCGTCGCCTCGCTGAAACAATGGGTGGTCGCATCTGGGTTGATAGTGAGTATAAGAAGGGCAGTACGTTCTACCTAGAAGTACCGAGAATCAGCCATGAAGAAGCGACTGCTCTCATAGAAAAAGCAACCGAACAGGCACCGGCAATCGAGCCGATCGCCCAAACCAACTGGCAGCCAGTAGCCGCACCCGCTACGACGCCAGTAGTCACGCAACCTCAATTGGCTCCCCAGCAGCAACCCGTCGCAACACCTCCGGTCTTTGCCCAACAACCCATTCAACAAATGGCGCCGTCGCAGCCTGTCATTCAGGCCCCGCAAGTGGCTAGCGTACCGACCGCTCCACAGCCGGCTCAATATAGCAATACTCCGCTCGCAAATATCGAACAAAATCCAGCCCAATATGTCGCTCAGCGACCTCAGAGCGTTACCATTCCAGCCAGGGATCAAAATCAAATCCAATAATAAACCATAAGGGCTATAGCATTTTCTGCAACGGCCAAGTACAATAAGAGTAATTATGACCAAGATTTTACTAGTAGAAGACGATAAAAGCCTGCGAGAGATTTACGGCGTACGCCTATTGGCTGAAGGATACGATATCGTATCGGCTGGTGACGGCGAAGAAGCGCTCGCGATGGCCATTAAAGAAAAACCAGGCTTGATCGTTAGTGACGTCATGATGCCAAAAATCAGCGGCTTCGATATGCTAGACATCTTGCGTTCAACAACAGAAACAAAAGATATCCGTGTCATCATGATGACCGCTCTTAGCAGTGAAGATCAGCGCCTTCGCGGCGAACAGCTTGGTGCCGACCGCTACTTGGTCAAGTCTCAAGTCGGCATCGAAGATGTTGTACGCACCGTTCACGACGTACTTGGCGATGCGCCTGTCTCGCAGCCAACCGCTCAACAAACCTTCTCTCAGCCAGCACCGTCGGCTATTTCACGCCCAAGTGCGCCACAATCCGTGCCAGTGCCGCCACGACCTGTTGCACCAACCTACAACACGCCAACCCAGCCGATGACAGCACCTGCCGTCACAGCACCTGCGCCAGCTCCAACACCATTTGGTGCTCAGCCACAGTTTGCAGCACCACAGCCTCAAGCCGCACCCGCTCCTCAGCAGCCGACAGTACAGCCTACGGCTCCTGCCGCATCGCAGCCAGTAACGCTCCCGCAGCCAACTGCGCCATTTTCTTCGCAGCGTCCAGCCAATTTAGGCGAGCGTATTATTCATCCTCTCGAAGCACCAGCTCAGAGTGGTCCGGACGTAGCAAGTCTTATCGACAGGGAATTAACCGCCGAGCCGACTATAAGTTTTGAGCAACCTCAGCAGCCAGCGGCACCTACTCCAGCGCCATTCGGTGCTCAGCCTCAACAAGCGGCCGCTCCTCAGCAGCCAGCACCACAGCCACCAGTAAACCCATTCGGCCCAGCCTCACAGTAGTGATGTTATACTAGGCAAGATATGGATAACAACGACAGCAGCGAGTCAATACGACTCAATAAACATTTGGCGCTTCAACTCGGCGTCTCGCGACGCGAGGCCGATGAATTAATAGAACGTGGCCGTGTGTCTGTTAATGACGTAGTGGCATCACTTGGCGGTCGCCTGCAGGCAAGCGATACCGTGCTTGTTAATGGCCAACCTATCGTATCCGACACAGCATTTGTCTATCTTGCATTCCACAAACCGACCGGCTATGTCTGCTCCCGGCGCGCCCAAGGTGACAGTGAGACAATTTATGAACTTATTCCACCAAAATACCAGTCGCTAAAATCGGTTGGCCGCCTTGACAAAGACAGCTCGGGACTGCTACTTCTCACGAATGACGGTGACTTTACGTATAAAATGACCCATCCTAAGTTTGCCAAGACAAAAATCTACAAGGTTCGGCTCGATCATGACCTCGAACCACTCCATCAGCAAATGATCGCCGACTACGGCGTACAGCTTGAAGACGGCGCAAGCAAGCTTATCCTGGAACGACTCTCAGAAACAGATAGGCGAGACTGGATCGTTACCATGCATGAAGGCCGCAACCGCCAAATTCGCCGCACATTTAGCGCACTTGGCTACGAGGTCAAGAAGCTCCATCGCACCAATTTCGGCAATTATTCATTGGGTGATATACCAGTGGGTGAGTACGAAATCGTCGATATGCGCTAGGTGATATACCGACGAAAACAGCCCCTTGGCAAGAGTTGTCCTTCCTAAGAAAGATCATTACTCTAGCCAAGGGGCTATTGCGTGGGGCAGTCATCGGGCTGGACTGGGTCAGATCATAATCATAACCCGCTCCACGTCACCTTTTCGGCAGCGTGTCGCAACCACCGATCCTGGCCGACGCGACACAACATGCAGCCCGTCACCGACGCGCACACTGTCGTAGACAGTGATCGTTGTTTGCGTCAGGTTTTCGATGTTGACCTCGGAGCGTGTCAGCTCCAGCTGCTTATTGGCAATGTTAGTCGTTCTTCTTTACGCTTACGCTCGCAAACTAATCTTATCTCTGTTATAATTAACCAAAGTTATGGCCTCTAAATTACCAACGGTAGCAATTATTGGACAAGCGAACGTCGGCAAGAGTTCGCTTTTTAATCGTATGGTACGCGCTCAGCAGGCAATTGTAGCCCGCGAAGCCGGTACAACCCGCGACAACGTTCTTGGCCGCGTGGAACACAAGCACCACAACTTCTGGCTTGTTGACACGGCTGGTCTTAAGGATGCAAACGACGAATTTGAAGCCTCGATTCAAGAGCAGATTACTGAAGCAGCCGATGCCGCTGACGTTATATTGGTTGTCGTTGATAGCAGCCAATACACCAGCGACCGTGATAAGTTCGTTGCCAAAAAAGCCCTCCGCTCTAAAAAGCCAGTCATTCTTATTCTCAACAAAGCCGACCTCAAAGAAAGCCTGCCAAACGACGAGTTCAAGCGCCTCGGTATCAGCTCGGTTATTCGCACCTCGGCAGAGCACAACTCAGGCGTTATCGATGTACTCGATGAAATTGTCGAGCACATTCCTGCCAAATTCGAAGAGCAACCAGACGATATTCTTCGTGTCGCCCTTATCGGTCGCCCGAATGTCGGCAAATCAAACCTCTTTAATGCACTTGCCGGCAAACAACAGGCACTTGTGGCCAACATCGCCGGTACAACTCGCGACGTTAACCGCGTAGCCGTTCGCTACGGTGCTCGCGATATCGAACTCCTCGATACTGCCGGTATGCGCAAACCCGGCAAGCAAGAAGTCGGTATTGAGAAATTCTCAGTTCTTCGTACGCTTCAGGCAATCGAAGAAGCCGACGTTTGTTTCCTCCTTATGGATGTCAACGAACTCAACACTCAGCTTGATCAACGCCTTGGTGGTATTATCGACGAAGCAGGCAAGGGAATGGCTATTGTCGTTAGCAAGTGGGACAGCGTTGAAGACAAAGACGCCTATACGCGCGACACCATAGCACCGACTATTGCGCGAACCTTCAAGTTCACCCCATGGGCACCACTCATCTTTACGAGTTCGGTTACTGGCCAGAACGTTACGAAGCTATTCGATCTCGCACTTGATATCGACGCTCGACGCAAGCAAGAAACAAAAACGCGTGTCCTTAACGACCTTCTTCAAAAAGCTATTCAAAAGCACCCCCCAGCCGGACTCAAGAACACTCATCCGAAGCTCCGCTACATGGTTCAGACCGACACATCGCCGCCATGGTTCGTTATCTACGGCTCTAACCTTAAATTTGTCCACTGGAGCTATAAGCGCTATCTCGAACGACTTCTACGCGAAACCTACAACTTTGCAGGTACGCCAATTAAATTCAGCTTCCGTGACGAGAAGCAAATCAAGGCCAACAAGGAACGTATCGCTAAAGGCCTCGCTCCTGTCACTAAGAAGTACAAAGAAGAGAAGACTGCCGAAGCAACCAAAAAGCAAACTGATCAAAGCTAATAATTAAACTACCTCGCCGAGAAAACAGCGAGGTAGTTTAATTATTCAGTATATACGAAAGTGAGTGTCCTGCTCACCCCCGAAGGGGCGAGCAGGATGTTCTTATCAGGAGCATGTTCGCCAGGCTAATCCGTAGACTAGCAGCAGCCTTA
>CAMLGO010000055.1 GCA_946479665.1 uncultured Candidatus Saccharibacteria bacterium | reverse complement strand
GCTAGGCTCATTAGATACAGCACTAGACCATTGCCTCAGCGTACAATCAAAGCGAGGAGTTTACTAAATATGTCACTCACAACTGAGCAGTACCTGGCAATTTCACAATTTGCATATAACAATTTTAGTCAAGGTGATGTTGACGATGAATTAACGATTAGCGATCTGATTACGAAGTACCCTGTTGAACATGAAGGTGAGCCCGTCCTCAAGGCCCTTGATAGTATTGGCAGCTGGGAACTTATTGGTTTTCAACCGAATACCGATCAGGGTTTCTCGGGTATGGCTTTCCGGAATCCTGCCACTGGAGAACAAGTATATTCATTTCGCGGAACAGAGCCGCATTTTGGAACGGCGGCAAGTGACTTCGGAACCGATATTAATGTTGCAAATGGCCACCTTCCGTATCAGTTCATTGAGGCAAATACATTTTTTGAATCAGTACAGGATGACTATCCATCTATTAATGTAAGCTTTACGGGCCATTCTCTTGGTGGCGCTATCGCACAATTTATGACCTACGCCACGGATGGGATGGGCTATTCAGAGACCTTCAACGCAATTAGCCCAGTACCTGCAATTAAATCAGTTGATCCTAATTTCGACTCGAAATGGGCCTCTTTCTATGATCGTAGCGTTGATCATGTAAATTCATATGATTGGGTGGGTATGTACAACGGAAACGACTTAGGTCGAACCATTCGTCATATCGGTAATGATGAGACGGACTACACTAGGGTTGATTTCGAAGCTATTGTTGAAGCGCTACAAACTCGCCTAGCAGGTATTGACAATAACATACTTGCTAAATGGGCGAGCCTGAGTAGACTTTCGGATGTAATTAATGAAAATAAACGTGACTTGGATTCTACGAATGACGGGTTTACTCTAGAGGATACGCTGGCCGTATATAAAGGTTATGTAGGGACTGGCGGAGAAGGAGGTACGGGTTTTCTTAATACATCTCACCATAACCTCGATGAACTGCTAGTTGAAAATCCGAGCTCGGATCCAAATGCGCCTAAAACCTATGGTATGACGTCGACAGTGGATTCACAGGCTGGATTCTCTAAAGTCCGCGACTTGCTTCAAATTACAGTGGCCATGAGTGTTATCGAGGCATCAATAGGCAAACCCTATAATACGCATGAATCTACTCAGACCATGCCCCTCGACGTATTTCAGCTAGACGGTATATTCTATTTTCGCCCAAATACGATCGATACAGCAGGTTTGATCCAACGCTACAGCCACGATCAGATCGCTTTTGCTAACGGCATCATTGATCTCTATAGGCGCCAGATTCAAGAAGGTAGGCTCGATAAACCAGCTGTTGGAATGATACAGGCGGGCGTTGCTAATGTTCGCCGAGTTGATCCATTAGTACTTGATCTTGATGGAGACGGTATTGAGACAACACCTCTTATTGGATCTAATGCTTTTTTCGATCTTGATAATAATGGCCTTGCCGAGAATACTAGCTGGGTTAAGGGCGACGATGGACTTTTAGTACTTGATCGCGATATGGATGGAATAATCGAAAACGCCAATGAGCTCTTTGGCGACCAGACTCTTTTAGCCGACAGCACTACATATGCATCAAGTGGATTTGCAGCTTTAGCCGAGTACGATCTAAATGCGGATGGGGTTATTAACGCAGACGATTCTATATATTCTTTACTTCGTGTATGGCAAGACCTTGACGGCGATGGCATTAGCGACGCTGGTGAATTGAAGGCGCTACTTGAGCTTGGTATCGTGACGATTGGATTATCATTCCTAAATACAGGCTTTACTGATGCCTCAAATAATATCCAGGTTCGTGCCGGAGAATTTACAAGAGATGATGGAACGGTTGCTTCTATTGGAGAGTACTTATTCCAACGTGACACACGTAACTCCATTGAGGAATCGATTACCAATATACCCCAGGATATTATCGATCTCCCGAATATACAGGGTGCTGGCTTGGTGGTGTCTCTGCGAAAGGCCATGCTAGATGATACCACCGGGCTACTACAGGACTTGGTCCAGCAATTTGCCATTGAAAATGATGCTGCAGCGAGACAGTCTCTTTTTCAGCAAATCATTCATAAATGGTCAGGAACCGATTCGGTAGACCCTCAAAGTCGAGGCGGACTGTTCGATGCGCAAAAACTTGCCGTAATGGAGAAATTCTTCGGCACAGAGTTTGCTGGTAATCCAAGCCAGGCTAACGCGATTGCATTACTCGAGTCATCTTACAGAATGCTGACCGACACATTATATGCTGACCTTGTAGGCCAGACTCATTTAAGTAGCATACTCAATCTTATAACTGAAACCGAGGACGGTACTATATCCTTCTCTGGCGTAAAGGCTGAAATTGATTCTACGCTAAGCTCTGACGAAGCTCAGGGTCTCACTCTTCTAGGAGAGCTGTCTCGTGTTGTGCGCTATTACGGCTTTCAAAATAGCGAGAGCTTCTTGGATTTTCGAAACTACTACGCAGTCCAATCGCCAACTTATGCAAGAGCTATTGACACTGCAACGAGTAGCATATTAGTTGGATCGACAGGTTCTGACTCGCTATATACAAACGGCAATAACCTTTTCGTAGACGGCGGCGATGGTGATGATTATCTTGTAGCAAACACAACCTCGGATGTCGTGCTGTATGGTAGCTCCGGCAATGACACCCTCATAGGCTCCGCTGGAGGCGACATGCTGTATGGCGGCAGCGGAAATGACTCCATTCAAGGAGGGTCCGGCAACGACACATATATGTTTGGTCGCGACGATGGCATCGACACGATCATTGATCGAGATGCATCTGTAGGTAACATTGATACTATACGCTTCTTTGAAGATATTACTCCTGAGGACGTCTTTGTAAGACGTAACGGCAGCAATCTTGAACTTAGTATTATCGGCACTGACGATAAGATTGTAATCGAGCAGTACTTCTCTCGTTACTATTACTCTGGCTACTGGTCGTATGATATCGGCGAGAACGGTAATAAGATTGAACAGATCATCTTTGCAGATGGCACCATCTGGGACGTCGCAACAATAAAAGAAAAAGCTCGCATAACACTCGGAACAGCGGCCGATGACAGTATAAGTGGCTTCAGTGACCAGGATGACATTATTGATGCTGGTAGTGGCGACGACATCGTGTGGACGAGCGGCGGAAATGATCTCATTGTTGGCGGTGAGGGTAACGACTACCTGCAAGGTGGCAACGGCGACGACACATACGTCTTCAACGTTGGCGATGGTCACGATACCATTTACGAAGATGGTGGGACTGATACTATCCGCTTTGGCGAGGGTATTAACCCTACAGACGTCACAGTTTCACGCGTTACGGGAAGCGATGGACATAGCTACGACCTAGAGCTAACTATTGCTGGTACAGCAGACAAGATCACCATAACGCAGCACTTCGGCGCCTACCAGAATTACGTCGGTACCGTGGCTCGACCCGAGCAAGTGATAGAGAAGATTGTGTTTGCCGATGAGACTGAATGGGATTTGACAGTACTCTACGATAAGGCCCATGCCGTTACGGGCACTGATGGTGCTGACTATATTTACGGTTGGGATGGTAGTGGCTTTACGATTATCAGTGGCGACGGGGACGACTATATCGCAGGTAATAGTGGAAACGACACACTTCAGGCTGGTAATGGAAATGACTCTATCAGTGGCGGTAGTGGAAATGACACACTCGTAGGTGGAAGCGGCAATGACTATCTGCAAGCTGGCGAAGGCGACGACGTGTACGTCTTCAACATCGGCGATGGACAAGACACAATCTACGAAGGTAGTGGAAATGACACCATCCGATTCGGTGCAGGTATTAATCCTGCGGACGTAAAAGTCGCACGCGTTCCGAGCACCAGCGGTTATGAATATAACTTAGAGATTACCGTAGCGGGAACTGATGACAAGATCACGGTCACCCAGCATTTTGGTGCATACCAGAATTACGTCGGTACTGTGGCCCGACCCGAGCAAGTGATAGAGAAGATTGAATTCGCAGATGGCACTATGTGGACTCAGAGTGATATTTACGACACGGTGCATAACGTCACTGGCAGTGGAAGCGATGATAATTTGTACGCATGGGATAATTCAAGCTTCGCTTTTAGCGGTGAAAACGGCAATGATTCACTGAATGGTGGAGCTGGAAATGACAACTTGTACGGTGGAGCTGGAAATGATTCACTGAGCGGAGGTGCAGGCAGCGACCTGCTAGATAGCGGGACTGGAGATGACTACCTGCAAGGTGGCACAGATGATGACGTGTATGTCTTCAACGTAGGCGACGGTCAAGATACTATTTATGAAGGTGGCGGCAGCGACACTATCCGATTTGGTGCTGGCGTTGACCCTGCGGATATTCATATCGCACGAGTACCTAGCACCAGCGGCTATGAATATAACTTAGAAATTACCATCGCTGGGACAACCGATAAGATCACAGTCACACAACACTTCGGCGCCTACCAGAATTACGTCGGTACCGTGGTTCGACCTGAGCAGGTGATAGAGAGGATTGAATTCGCAGATGGCACTGTATGGACACAAAATGATATTTACAACACAGTCCATAATGTCACCGGCACAGTAGGCGACGACAACCTATATGCTTGGGACGAATCGAGCTTCACTTTTACTGGTGATACCGGCAACGACTCGTTGAGCGGTGGTAATGGTAATGACACCCTGCAGGGCGGCGACGGTCACGATACTTTAAGTGGCGCTACGGGAGATGATCTACTGGAAGGTGGCGCGGGAGACGACTATCTTCAAGCCGGTGAAGGTGATGATACTTATGTCTTTAACATAGGTGACGGCCAGGATACTATTTACGAGAGTAATGGAACTGACAAGATTAAATTTGGTACCGGCATTAATCCAGCTGATGTGCATCTAGCTCGAGTACCTAGCACCAGCGGCTATGAGTATAACTTAGAAATCACCATAGCAGGCACGGACGATAAAATTACCGTGACACAACATTTTGGCGCATACCAGAACTACGTTGGTACAGTCGCTCGACCTGGGCAAGTGATAGAGTCGGTAGAATTTGCCGACGGTACAGTATGGACGCAAAGTGATATCTACGACACAGTACATAACGTAACTGGTACGGGCAACGGAGATAGTTTATCGGCATGGGATAACTCGGCATTTACGCTTAGTGGTGAGGGTGGCGATGACTACCTTAGCGGCGGCAGCGGTGATGATGCACTGCATGGAGGCGCTGGACAAGACAGTCTGTATGGCAGTAGTGGTAATGATCTGCTAGTAGGCGACACGGGTAATGACAACCTCGCGGGTGGTCAGGGTGATGACGCCTACGTCTTTGCACTGGGTGATGGTCAAGACACTATTTCCGAAGAGGGTGGTGTAGACACGCTGCAATTTGCCGCAGACATTACCCCTGCCGATATAGCCGTGAGACGCACCACGGCCGATAATGGTTATAGTTACAATCTCGAGCTGAGTGTTATTGGCACTGACGATAAAGTAACGATCTATCGCTATTTTGGCGGGTATGGCAACTACTCTGGCAATTACGCCACGCCACAAAATGTCGTAGAAAATATCGTCTTTGCCGACGGGACAACCTGGATGCAAAGTGATATTTATAATGCAGTACACAACGTCACTGGTACCGGGAGCGATGATAACTTCTATGCCTGGGATAATGGCAACTTCACCTTCCAGGGTCTAGATGGCAATGACTATTTGCAGGGCGGAGCTGGTGATGACGTACTAAATGGCGGTAGTGGCAATGACTCCCTATATGCTAATGAAGGCAATGATACACTGCTAGGCGGTGTAGGTAGCGACACGCTGTCTGGCGGTCTAGGCGACGACGTTTACGTATTCAGTCG
>CAMLGO010000054.1 GCA_946479665.1 uncultured Candidatus Saccharibacteria bacterium | reverse complement strand
TGATATCACAACCACCGAAGGGAAGAAGGATTTTGTTCGCAATCTTGTGGCGTACAACATCATCCTCGAAGGCATCTGGTTTTACAGCGGCTTCATGGTGGCACTCTCATTCCGTCAACGCAACTTGCTCCGCAACTTCGGCTCGCTCATGGACTGGGTAGTGCGCGATGAATCACTTCACCTTAAGTTCGGTATCAACCTTATTCTTACCGTGCTTGAAGAAAACGAAGATCTCCAGACCGAAGAATTTGCAGGTGAAATCAAGCAAATGATTCTCGACGCCGTAGAGATGGAAGAAGCCTACAACAAGGATCTGCTACCAAATGGTATCCTCGGCCTCAACAGCGACTACATCAACCAGTACGTAAAGTACCTAGCCGATCGTCGCCTTGAAGAGCTTGGTTTTGACCCACACTACAAGGTATCAAACCCTGCTAAGTGGATGGCTGGTGCCAACGACACGTTGCAGCTGGTAAACTTCTTCGAAGCAACGAACACAAGCTACGAAGTAAACGCTGGCCCAAGTAAAAAAGACGAACAATAAATTTACAAAATAGGCACGGCAACATATCGTGCCTATTTTTGTATTCAGGGAGAAGAGATATGAAAGAGATTATTGGGGATTACGAGGCATTCATCGCAAAAGCAAACGCGCTTGTGGCCGAACATGACATTGCGACTGAAGATTTGGTACAGCTTGACACTATTTGTTACCGCGTAGAAACGAACGAACGCTACGACGAAGTGAAGCGGCAGCTCGCCGAAGTGGCGCGAGAGATTGATGAGACTGAAGTGAATGGTCGCCTGATCTCCGTGTTTGCCACAGAAGAGCCGCTGCAAGTGGGCGAATGGCATTCTATCTCGTATATTGAGATCCCGCAGCCAAAACCAGGCAGTCCGTACCCAGAGGGTATCGATCATGTGCAGATGGTGACGCGTCGAGGCCTATCGGATTTTCACAAAAAATATTCGAATGTACTATTTGAAGAGAAGGGCCTTGCAAGCAAAATCAATCCGCTTCTTAAGCTTAATGGCAATGATGTGAGTGTAAAATTCCACGACAAGCACATGGGTGCAGTAATAGAAATGGAGCATGCAGCGGCACTTCGTGAGCAGGTGAATAATTCATGAAAATCACTATTTGTGGCTCCATGCTCCATGAACCGAGTATGGCAGCAGCTGCTGAGGAATTGCGCACTAAAGGCTATGAAGTTGAAAGGCCGAATAGTGTCGAAGGGCATGCATATGGGCAAGCCGAGGACCTCGATACGAATGCCAAGCTAAAGGGTGGCTTTATTGACGAACATTTTCGCAAGATCGACACCTCTGATGCGATCTTGGTGATCAACAAAGATAAGAACGGCGTCGCAAACTATGTCGGCGGCAACACTTTGATGGAGATTACCTATGCATACGCGCAGGGCCTAGAGATTTTCTTACTCAACCCTGTGCCTGAAGTGAGCTACGGCGATGAGATCCGTGGCATGAACCCGATTGTTCTTGATAGTGATTTATCTAAAATCGATGAGTATATAAATGAACTGCCTGTCCTCGCCGTTAGTAGCGAAAGCCCAGTAAAGCATTTGGCGCTCAGCCGTGGCCTTCGCCGTGCGGGTATTCGTACCCGAGTCGTCGGTGTGAAGGTTGCATCTGGCGTCAACGAACAGCCTATCAGTATCGAAGAAAGCTACGAAGGGGCAGTGAATCGCCACGCTAACCTAAAAGCACTTCCAGAGGCGAGCAGTGCTGCGTACCTGGCTACGATTGAAAGCGGTTATCATACCGCCCACAAAGACCACAATGCGTTTGGTTGCTCGGCGCTTGTGATCGAAAAAGTAAACGGTGAACAAAAAATTGGTGTCGACTTAGACATCGAATTCCCACGCTCAATGACCGAAAAAATCCCGCATGAATACCCTGATATTGGCGTATTGGTACAACAGGAATACGGCTCGAAGCTAAAAGACCCGTATCCATTCTTTACTGGCGGTAAGCTGACTCGTGCGCGAGTGCTTGAGAACGCTGTGTATAATTTGGCGATACAGCTAACATAGCTTAGTTTCTTATTTTAAACAGACTTAGCGCGGTTGTTGGTGATAAGTTTGTAGACCAATACAATAACCGCCACAACGAGCAGCAGGTGGATCAGTCCACCACCAATGTGAGCGAGAAGACCTATAAGCCAAAGTACAACTAGTATTGAGATGATAGTCCAGATCATAAACCCTCCTTGTGTTATGTCAGAGACTATACACCCAGACGACTATTTGAGATGTAATTTATATCACAAACTGGGCAGTAGTTCCGCGCTCTGTTGCGCCTATGGTATAATCGCACCAGACGTAGCGATGCGTCATTACAATTCGGCAAACCCAACCTAACCTGAGTAGCTTTCGAGCGAAAGGCATGGTTGAAAAAACACGAGAAGCACTTGAACCCCGTCGTTCAGGTATGCTTCTCGTGTCATGGTTGGAAACTTCCATGGGGGCTTCGGCTCCGCCTAGCGGCGGGTTTTTTGTATCTCAAAATACTTGCTCCTAGGACCCTAATAAAATCATACGAGGAGAAAAGGGAATGGGCATGGGATTTGGAAGAACAAGGGGTTTTACGATCGTTGAACTGCTGATTGTGATCGTGGTGATTGCCATTTTGGCGGCCATTACGATTGTGGCGTACAGCGGCATCCAGGGTCGAGCGCGGGATGCGAGGCGTCAAAATGACGTCGCCGCAATTACTCAAGCGCTCGAGCTTTACTATCTAGATAACGGAAAGTATCCGACAAGTAGCGGTTCAACTGCCATAAACGTCTCTTGGAGTACCACGGCCGACAGTAGCTGGCCAAATCTGGTGACGCAGCTCAAGTCTTACATTAGCAATCTTCCAGCCGATCCGATCAGTACAGCAGGCGCAGGACTTTACGGCGGATATAACTACTCATATTATTCTGATCCGCCGAATGGAGGAAATTTTTGCGGCACCACGAATAATCAAATGTATACTCTTGTTTACAAGCAAGAGAGCGCAGCCCAGAAGGACAATCTGCAGGGGGATTGTACGACGACACCGATCTATTATGCTGGCTTGAGTAATTATCGAGTTAGGAAATAGCTTTCGATAGAACTCTCTGCCATCGCACTGCTCAGGGTAGGAGTCTAGGTTAAACTATTGGCCTTGCGACAGAATATTCTGATATCGGCGCGTTCGTGCAGTAGGAATACGGTTCGAAATTTAAAGGCCTATCTCCATATTCCATCAGTCACCTCCTATAGCTTAATCTTTGTTATAGTTATAATATGAAAGTCTCTAAAGATGAGAGCGTTAGCGAGAACCGTAATAGAAAAGCTTCGGGTGATAATCACCAGCCTATTACAAAGATGTCGAGTCTTGAGGCAAAGGCCTATTTTCGCGAGGCAAAGCACTATGTGAATTTTGATCTGCCCCCGTACTTCAACTTTGATGATATTCTTTTGTACGCAAGCTCGATGCTCATCAATAAGAATCTTAATGACATATGCTTAAAGGATAATAAAGGTAAGCCGAGATATCCAGGCAATTACTCCGATGTTAACTATGTAGTTTTGAGCAATAAAGACGGTGGTTTTGCGTGGAGGCCTCTTCAAATTATTCACCCAGTTTTATATGCCGATTTAGTCAATGTAATGACCGAAGAGAAAGCATGGTCTGAGATTATTAATTTATTCCATGAACGAGAGAAGACCGTCGTTGAGTGTATAAGCTTGCCTCTACAGTCAAAAATAGAAGAATCGAATCGGGCTGTCCAAGTTAGTAACTGGTGGGATAAGGTGGAGCAGGAGTCATTACGCAAGTCTTTGGATTATAAGTTTATGTTTCAAACCGACATAGCTAATTGCTATGGTTCAATTTATACGCATTCACTTGAGTGGGCGTTGGAGCCTGGGGGTAGAAAAAAGATCAAGGCCGATCGTTCGGGTGGAAAAGCGCCCAAGAACTTGGGTACAGAGATTGATTTTAGGCTAAGACAAATGAATCAGAATCAAACAATAGGCATACCTCAGGGGTCTGTTCTGATGGATTTTACAGCAGAGATTGTTCTTGCAGCCACGGATATTGAACTAGCAGACAGAATCAAGGACGAAATTGCGGATACAGACTTTGCCATACTAAGGTATAGGGATGATTATAGGGTATTTTCTAACGAATATCAGACCGGTCACGAGATAATGAAGTTGCTCAACAATGTGCTTTATAAGTGGAACATGACTATGAATATTGGCAAGACGTCTGAAACCAGCGACATTATTGCTTCTTCTGTTAAGTCGGAAAAAATGGAGGAGATATATACCGCTCCTATACGGCAGTCCTACCAAAAGGTGGCAATGCGTATTTATATGCTATCTAAAAAGCATCCGAATGCTGGGTTGGTTGCTAGAAATCTTACGGATTATTTCGATAGAATACAGCGACTTAAGAAGCCGGGTAATTTTGATTATGAAGTTGTCGTTGCGATCGTGACTATGATCGCCTACTACAGTCCAAGGTACATTGCACAAGTCGCCTCTATTATTACAACCCTTATTGAGCAATCAGGTAAGGATCTAAATAGAAAACGGGTGATATCAAAGATTGTAAATAAATTTAAAGACATTCCAAATACGGAATTAATAGACGTATGGCTACAGCGTATAACGGGTGCAGATAATATTCGGAACTACAAGTTTAATAGTGCTATTACGAAAGTCGCATTAAAAGATGGTGATAATTCTCAGCTATGGAATTCACAGTGGCTACGTAAGAATGACAAAAGTCTCATTGACCTGGCAAGCATATCAAATCTAGCTGAAGATATTGATAAGGGCACATTTAGCCCAATTGTGAGTAGGGAGGAATTTGAGTTATATCGAAGTGACTATCAAGATTGATAAATTGGAATCTTGTAAGCACAGGTAACCCATTTTTAGTTCACAATAACTAGCCGTGTCCATTACGCAATATTTACTATATAAAATATAGTAATGTGTTTTCACAGGGTGTATACTGAAATGAGTATGAAAACAAAACTTCTCATTTTTGGTATCACTGGTGATCTATCAACTCGTAAGCTCTTGCCGGCGCTGAAAGAAATTTATGCAACGGGTGAGTTTGATGACCTATCTATCATCGGGGTATCGCGCCGTGAGGTGAATGTGCCTGAACTACTAATTAGCTCACTTGGTGATGCTGATCTGGCAGATAGGGTATCTATCTTTTCAATGGACCTTGCGAAGGCTGAGGATTACGCGCGCCTAAAAGACTATGTGGCGCTTGGTGATGACGAGCAGCTACTGGCGTATCTATCGGTACCACCATCTGCTGCAACAAGTATCGTCGACCTTATGGGTGAGGCAGAGATTAATACGCCGAATGTAAAAATTTTGTTCGAAAAGCCATTTGGTGTGGATCTGGAATCCGCCAAAGAAGCAATTGCTCGCACGGCTCGCTATTACCACGAGGAGCAACTCTATCGCATCGATCATTATTTGGCGAAAGAAATGGCGCAAAATATTGTGGCGTTTCGTGGGGGTAACGCGCTGTTTGGTAATATTTGGAACGATAACTTTATCGAATCGATTGAAATTATTGCGACTGAAAAAATCGGTATCGAAGGCCGAGCGGAGTTTTACGAACAAACCGGTGCGCTGCGCGACTTTTTGCAGGGGCACCTCATGCAACTACTCGCCCTGACTCTCATGGACATCCCGCATGATTTCGACTGGAAAGAACTACCAGAGCTGCGCCTGAAGGCGCTTGAGCAATTGCAGTTGGCAGATCCATCGGATGCCGTCCGCGCCCAGTACGAAGGCTACCAAGCCGAAGCAGGTAACCCAGGCAGCCTGACTGAGACGTTCGTATCACTTGAGCTGCAGTCAAACCAGCCACGTTGGCTAGACGTGCCAATTCGCCTGACGACAGGTAAGGCGCTCGA
>CAMLGO010000053.1 GCA_946479665.1 uncultured Candidatus Saccharibacteria bacterium | reverse complement strand
ACTGCTCGCCAAAAAAGGCACCTATGCCAAACTTTGGAGCCATCAAAGCGGCGGATTTATTGACGAGTAAACAATAGGGTCGCACGATGCGACCCTATTTTCTTAGCAGACTATTTTATTTATTGGCGTCAACGTTAGACTGCTTTGGCTCTTTTTGCTCTTTGCCGCCTGGGCGTGACTCTTCAGCTTGAGTGTCTTGTCGCGTGTCGCCGCCATTGTCGGCTTCGATCTCAGCAACATCTTCCGGCTCGGCGTCACCACCAGCTGCATCGTTGGCCGCTTGAAGAGCGCTTGGCTCATATACATTTGCGATGACAAGATCCATGTCTTGCTCATGATCGGCAAACTCAACGCCTTCTGGCAACTGCAGGTCGGCAATTGTCAGCTTATCCTCCGTGTCGGCAAGATCGACGATTGAGATTTCAAGCGCATCCGGAAGGTTGGCCGGAATCGCCCTGACTTCGATATGTTCAATTGCCTGTAGCACCACGAGACCAGCTTTTTCAGCTATGCTCTCGCCTTCGCCAATCAGACGGATTGGCACTTCAGTAACGATCTTCTCGTTCTGCTTGATAGTATGGAAAGCAACATGACGGACAAGATGCTTCACTGGATGTATATCAATCGACTTGATAATAGCTAGTTTCTTCTTGCCATTAATGATGAGATGAACCGGCGTATGCTTGCCTGCGCTACGTGCCACTTTGGTTATGTCAACCAGTGATGACTGTGTCGACACTGGCTTGGTATGACCACCGTAGACGACACTTGGTATAATGTTATCTTTTCGTAGCCTAGCAACCTTTTTGCCACTTACGCTGCGCTCATCTAATGTTAATGTAATATCGTTCATGTTCTACTCCTTAATCTGATTTCAGTCATTTGTAGTACATACCTATTATAACATTGACGAGACGAGTAGGGTGAAAGGTGCTAGAATGAGATAAGTATGTTAGAACTTATCACGCACAATTCCGTCCTCGTCAGCTCGCTCATTGGTTTCGATCTTCAAGAACTTATTAAATGGGCTGGTCCATTGGGCGTGGCAGCTATTATTTTTGCCGAAAGCGGCCTCCTTGTCGGCTTCTTCCTTCCCGGCGACAGCCTTCTTTTTACCGCCGGCTTCCTCGTGCAGATTGGCGTTCTTCCGTTTAATATCCACCTGCTCGTATTTATTCTCTTCGTTGCGGCAGTTCTTGGCGACAGTGTCGGCTATACATTCGGACGCCGAGTTGGGCGAAAGCTATTCGATCGGCCGAATTCACGCCTATTTAAGAAAGGCCATCTTGAAAAAGCCGAAGCGTTCTATGAAAAGTTCGGTAGCAAAACAATTATCATGGCCCGCTTCATCCCGGTTGTTCGTACCTTCGCCCCTATCGTAGCCGGCACGGCGCGCATGAGCTACAAAACCTTCCTCAGCTACAATGTCATTGGCGGCTTCCTCTGGGCAGCGGGCATTACATATCTTGGCTACTTCCTTGGTGATATTTTCACAAACCGGCTCGGGCTCGATATCGACCAAGTTATTCTTCCGGCAGTCGCTATCATTATCCTTATTTCAATTGCGCCACCTATTTACCACATCTTAAAAGACAAGAAGCAGCGAGATTCTATCTTCGCGATGAGTAAAATTCAGTTCAATAAGCTCTTCAATCGCAGCAAATAGCATGACTATCCCGCGCATCCTCTCAAACCAAAAGTGGCGAATCGTTGCGCTCGGCCTGCTCGTCATTGGCAGCATAACCTTCCTTTCTGTGTATGATGGCTTCAAGGAGCAAGCCGATCTTGCGCGGCTCGATATACCCGTGCTTGAATGGCTTATTGCCCATCGTACGCCCCTACTCACGACTACCATGCAGGTCGTTACAAACCTAATGGCGCCGGTCACACTTGCCATTATCATTCTAGCCGGAGCAGGCATCTGGGCTTGGACAAAGAAAGAGCTATGGCGGCCAACACTTCTTGCGGGATCTATGGCGATCTCTTTCATCGTTTCAATGTCCATAAAAAACATCGTCGAACGAGGACGCCCGCCTCAGCTTGACATGATATTGCCACTCGAAGTTGATTATTCGTTCCCTTCGGGCCATACCCTAGGCGTGGCCGTGTGCCTCCTCGTACTTGGCTACTTGCTCTACTCGAGACGACTCACTACCATAAATGTCCTAAAGTGGCTCGTCATTGCTGCCGTTGGTATTGCCGTTGTAGCATTTAGTCGCCTATACCTCGCCTACCACTGGCTCACAGACGTTAGCGCCTCAACGGGACTTGCGCTTATCATTTTAGCCATCATCATTGCAGTTGATAGCTACAGAGAATCTATTTTTACGCTTCTTGGTAAACTACAAAAGCGACGCTAAGTACTTACCGGTAAACGAAGCGGAAACTTTCGTAATCTCCTCCGGAGTACCTTCGGCAACCACAACACCGCCGCCCATGCCACCCTCTGGACCCATGTCGATAATATGATCGGCTGATTTGATCACGTCGAGATTGTGTTCGATAATTACCATACTGTTGCCGCCCTCAACGAGCTTCTGCAAAATACCAAGCAGACGCTTTACATCGGCGCTATGAAGCCCCGTGGTCGGCTCATCGAGAATGTAGAGTGTCTTGCCTGTTGCGCGTCGAGATAGCTCTGTTGCAAGCTTGATACGCTGCGCTTCGCCGCCGCTGAATGTCGTAGCCGGCTGACCGAGTCGGATGTAGCCAAGGCCAACTTCGACAAGCGTGTCGAGTTTGCGTGCAATTGACGGCACGTTTTCGAAGAATTTGGCTGCCTGCTCAACCGTCATTTCTAGTACATCGCTAATCGTAGCGTCTTTGTATTTAATCTCAAGCGCCTCGCGGTTGTAGCGTTTGCCCTTACATTCATCACACGTCACGTACACATCTGGCAGGAAGTGCATCTCGATCTTGATCACACCGTCACCCTGACAATTCTCGCAGCGACCACCCTTGACGTTGAAGCTGAAGCGACCAGCTTTATAGCCACGAATATTGGCTTCTGGCGTACCAGCAAATAATTCGCGGATTGGCGTAAAGACCCCGGTATACGTAGCAGGATTGGAACGAGGCGTACGGCCGATTGCGGATTGGTCAATAACAATCGCCTTATCGAGATGCTTGATTCCTTCGATATTTTCATGCGCACCAGGCACGACATGTGAACGATGGAGACGAGCGGAAAGCTCCTTGGCCAAGATATCATTTACAAGGGTCGACTTGCCGCTACCACTCACACCACTGACGACCGTGATAACGCCGAGTGGGAATGATACGTCGATGTTTTTGAGGTTATTCTCTTTAGCACCACGAATCACCAGCTGACGATCTTTCATGATCGTACGGCGTTTCTTTGGCACGTCAATCTTCTCAGTACCCGCCAGGTATCGCCCCGTAATACTGTCTTTATTCTTCGCTACTTCTTCTGGCGTACCAGCAGCAACGACATTACCACCCGCGACACCCGCGCCCGGGCCAATATCAAGCAGATAGTCGGCGTGGCGAATCGTATCCTCATCGTGCTCAACCACAAGCACGGTATTGCCAAGATCACGCAGACGCTTCAATGTACCGATCAAGCGGTCGTTGTCACGCTGATGAAGACCAATTGATGGTTCATCAAGTACATAGAGTACACCTTGAAGTCCGGAGCCAATCTGGGTTGCGAGGCGAATACGCTGCGCTTCACCACCGGAAAGTGTATTAGCAGCACGAGCGAGTTCAAGATAGTTGAGGCCAACATTACTCATAAAGCCAAGGCGAGCCGTAATCTCTTTCATAATCTGACGAGCAATAAATAGCTCTTGATCAGTCAGCTTGAGCGTATTTTCAAATAGATCAAGCGCATCATCGACACCCAGGTTACAGATATCCATAATACTTAGGCCATGAACGGTCACAGCAAGGACAACCGGCTTAAGGCGAGCACCCTTGCAGGTATAGCACTGGCGTTCACGCATAAAGCGCTCGATGTCCTTGCGCATAAATTCGCTATCCGTTTCTTTATGGCGACGCTCAAGGTTCGGAATCACGCCTTCGTAGACAGATTCATAGGTGCGGCCGCTACCAAGATTAACAGTGTATGTTTGCGCACCGGTGCCATAGAGTACCTTATCGAGATCCTCTTGGCTAAGTTCACCGACAGGTACCTGCGTACTAAAGCCATGCGCCTCACCCACCGCAGCAAGCCGCTTCATGTACCACGCATCGCTGTTGACGCGGTTATACGGGCGAATAGCACCTTCAGCAATCGTGAGATTTGGATTAAAGACCAGATCCGGGTCAACTTCAAGGCGACTACCAAGACCGGTACAAACCGGGCAAGCACCTTGTGGCGCATTAAAGCTAAAGAGTCGTGGCTCAAGCTCAGGAATATCTTCGTTCGGGTGGTCAACGCAGGCATACCGCTGACTGAATGTTGTCACTTCATTCGACTCAGCATCAAGCAGCTCAACGACACCATCGGCAATTTCAAGTGACTGCTCAATCGACTGCGTGACACGGCCAAGCACCTCGGCGCTCATAACGATACGGTCGACAACGATTTCAATATCGTGCTTGTAGCTTTTTTGGAGTTCAGGAAATTCGTCGAGTGCATACACAACACCATCAACGCGTGCACGAGCAAAACCAAGTCGTCGGTACTGCTCTGGAACATGAGCAAACTCACCTTTTTTACCCTTTACGATCGGTGCCAAAATCATCAAGCGAGTACCATCAGGTATCTTCATAATTTCATCAATGATCGCCTGCGGTGTACGGCGCGACACTTCCTTACCACAGATAGGACAATGCGGCACACCGATACGTGCAAATAGAAGACGCATATAGTCATAGATTTCCGTCACCGTCGCAACGGTTGAGCGCGGGTTGCGGCTGGTAGATTTCTGGTCGATTGAAATCGCCGGGCTCAGACCCTCGATTGACTCAACATCAGGCTTATCCATGATGCCAAGGAACTGACGCGCGTAACTACTGAGACTTTCGACGTAGCGGCGCTGTCCTTCGGCGTAAATAGTATCAAAAGCTAGTGATGATTTACCGCTTCCCGAAAGTCCCGTAATCACAACTAATTTGTCGCGAGGAATCTCGACACTTACATTTTTTAGATTGTGCTCACGAGCACCGGTAACACGAATAAACTCTGGCATAACGCCTAATTATACCATGTTTTTGCACCTTTTTTCCAGTCATGAAATATGAAAGAACCCCGGCCACCTCGCGAATGCGAGGAGTCCGGGGTAGCTCTCGAGCCGACATTAGCGGAGAGATTGAAGGAGCGCGCTGACCCGACCATCGGTCGTCAGCCAGTACTTTGCCTTCACGGCCTGGTCGACTGTCAACTTTCCGTCGAGATCCGTTGTCTTATCGCCAAGCACCATGACAGCCTCCTTGCGCGACATACTCATGCCAACCGGGTCTTTTTCGGTCGGCAATGTCCTGTCGGTCACTTGGGCAAACTGCCTGTAGCCGTCCTCGTCAACAAGGACAAATACACGAGTCCGCTCCGAGTCCCGGATAAGTGAATAGGTTGCCGCTGTGGGCATTGCCACCGTCGAAGATGATGGAGAAGTCTTTGGCGCTTCCGCCGAAGTATTACAGCCCGCCAGCACCGCCACAAACATGGCCGCGGTCAGCAGATGGAAAACTTTCTTCATACCGTTTCCTATCTCGAGAGGTCTGATGATGTATCAGACTCATATATTATACCATTTTATCTTTATATTGTCGATACAGCGTATGGTATTGACACAAAGCTGCAAAAGGCCAATCCATGACGCTTATCGTTGCATATTTTTGACAGCAACACTATATTAATATCTAGCCTATAAAGACACTATGAAAAAGATATTTATCACCACCAGCCTCGTCATACTTATCACCGCCATCTTAGCGGAATCTGGCGTATTCAATGCGTTGGTAATGTTCCTGCTGATGGGTCAAATACCAGGCACATCGTATAGCGTTCCTGCTTCTGTGATGCTTCTCCTGCTCGGTATGATAGTTACACTTATTATCGCACGATTCGTCACGACAAAAACGCGCTATAACCTCGCTATTCGTCGCCTTGTTAAAAAACAC
>CAMLGO010000052.1 GCA_946479665.1 uncultured Candidatus Saccharibacteria bacterium | reverse complement strand
CAAACTGCGGTATTGACGCTGTCGTGACTGGCGCGTCGCTGCTTGCCTGTGGTATCGAGCCGCCAGTGATTGGCGTCACTGTACCGTTTGCGGTATCGACACCGAAACTACCGTACCATGTGCCAAAGACATTGATAAAGAGAACCCCGAACCAGTCCGATAGACTAAAGCTGCTCGTGCTAATGTTGGCGATGTTCGCCGACGCGGTTGCGTTACCGCTCGTAGCGTTGCCGGCACGCGTATTACCCTGAACCGTCGCATCACCAGACAGCGAGGTCAGATCTATGTTATTTGTGATGCCGCTTGTCGTAGTAGCGTTGACCGCCTGATTACTACCACTTGAGGTATTACTCGTCACGCCATTTCCAAGTACCGCTGCCGTTGCACCGACCGGCGCATCGACGATTACCCCAACCCAGCGTCCCAGTACGTTGACGAATATAAGCAGGCTGTTACTCGCAACCACCTGATGGCCGGAGTAATTAAGAATCGTGAGGTTAGTTGCGGCCGTGCCCGTCGTAGCACTACCTGCCGCTGTATTTTTTGTAACATTCGCACTACCGCTTGCGGCGTTTAGCGTAACGTTATTGATAATGGATTGCGTATCATTAACGCCTAGCGCCGATGATGTAGTGAGCGGGCTAGTTGTCGTGATCGGCGCATTGCTTGCGAGCAGCTGCGGAATAAAACTCGGCGAGATAAGAATGTCACCATCCAGATTGCCGTAGATATTAATCGTACCGACAAACGATTTATTAGCGGCAATGATCGAATTAATAAGGTTGACGATATTAGCAACCGTATTGGCCGTACCCGTCGTAGCATTGCCCGCGCTTGTGTTGTTTGAAACGTTAGCATTACCGCTCGTAGCGCCGAGTGAAATGTTATTAGTAAGACCAGTCGACTGATCAACCTGAACAGCCGTCGTAAGCGGTGCTGCCTTTGAATTATCTAGAGCAGCATTCAGTGATGGCGATAATGTAATATCGCCAACTACATTGCCATTTATGTCCGCTGAAAAATGGGCCACACCCGCAGTATCGCCCTGAACCGTCGAATGGACCGTATTTACAATGGTGGTCGTCGCTGCCGCGTCGCCGCTGGTTGCATTGCCGCCGGTAGTATTTGTTGCTACCGAAGCATTCCCTGTCTGAGCTTGTGAAGTAAGACTATTCCCAACCCCGGCAGTTGTCTCCTGATTTGCATCAGTAGAAGTGGCTGGCGCCGTGGTCGTTGTCGTGCTCGATGGCGACGTCGCTGCGGCCGGAGCTTGATTGCCAGCACCCGCGACCACGGGTGTTTCCGGCGTGGTTATGATAGGAGGCGCAGGAGCTGGCGGGCGCTGGTATGCATTTGCTGCCGGGTCATATTGCCACTTGGTACTGTCCCAATGGTTCGTTTCGGGATTATATGTATACGATTCTTTAGGTGGTGTAGTAGCAGTTTCACTGGTCGAAGATGTCGCCGATGGATCTGCTGAAGCAGCAAGTGCAGTGAGCGGATAACCGGTTGCTGTAATAACTACGAGAGCGTAGAGTAAACAGGCTCGTATGATATTTTTATAGTTCCGCATAACACACTCCTTTTCCCGAGTTACAATTGCTGCTGAAAAATAATTGCTAGGTCGGGGAGGATCTCGCAGATCGGTCTCCCCGAATACACACCTGTCACAATACGTACGATTGTACTAGAGACTACTAGTTGCGAACGTCTAATTTGACTGTTGTGTTGTTGGTGTTAGAGGCATTTCCCGTTACTGCATCACCACCAGTTGTATTATGGATAACTTTGGCATCACCAGAGGTTGCCGTTTGGTGATTATCGTTATCAACGTTAACGTTGTTGGTGTTATTAACAGTTACTCTTGTGGTATCCTCAAACTTAATTTTGTTTGTAGAATCAGGGCCTGTCTGGTTGATAGTTGCGTGATTACTACCGCCACCGCCACCGCCGACACCAGCCCAAGCTGAGGCCGAAGAAGCATTATTGACTGTCGCCGAGACATTCAATGAGTTTGCATTTGAGGCTGCGCCAGTTCTTGCATCGCCACCCGTGGTGTTGTCAATAACCTTGGCATCACCAGTGTGTGCACTCTGCCGGTTGTCATTGTCAACCCTCAACCTATTGTTGTTGTACACCCTTACCCTTTTGTTTGTCTCGCTCTTAATCGTATTGTAAGAGTCAGGACCCGTATTGCTTACGGAACCCGAGACCGCCCCTGCAAAACCACTAAGGCCAACTAAGAGGCTCAATGAGAGCACCGCGGCACCTATTGTTTTTTGAGTTTTCATTATTATCCTCCTTTGGTTATAAATAGTACCTTCGGGTGTTCACCCGACCCTGAAAGACTGTACTTTCCGGGTCGAATGACCACAAAGAAGAGGGCCACTTATGGCCCTTCTTTGCTGCCAGTACTTGAGTCGACTTGACTACTCGAGTTCACCTCTACATTCATCGAGGTGCTTTTATCGCTAGAGCCGCTAGCTTGTGAGTCGACAGAGACATCAACAGTTGTTGTGCCCTTGTCATTCTGAATAACCCTATGGACTGATCCATGATCCGGAATCGTTACCGGTTCCGAATTGATGTTGAGTTTTGTCTCAACAACCGGCTCTTTCGCAGCCTCCGACTGGGTCACTTGCAAACTGGCATCTACTGAATTGACAGAATCGGTCGCTGCAGGCTTTGGCGCCTCGACCTTTTGTGCATTCAACGATGTCTCATCACGCGTAACATCTGCCGTCGCTGCTGGCTTTGATGCCGAGCTTGAGTACCAGCCGAGTGCAGAAGCTATAGCAACTATAAACAACAGCACGCCCACGCGCAGTGCCGCAACGGACTTGCTTCTTGTCAAAAAATACGCACTACGATGCACACCATTTTTTCTGAGGCGATATATTGATGGTTTTGAATAACTCCACATGATGTCGCTCCTCTCCACTCAATCGCATATAAAGACATATTTAGAATAGGCCTAATTATGGCTATGGTATGTGAAGATTCTCACATATAATGCATTTTATTTTACCCTTCTCATAAGATATGATGTGGCTATTTTTTACTATTGTGGCGGAAATTAAGTTGATGTATAACGAAGACATACCAAGTGTAACGCGGAGGTACGAATATGAAACGATACATGCGAGGTTTCGTGGCAGTAATAGCAAGTTTAGTATTTATAGGTGGCGTTGCGAGTGCGCAAGAAACCCCACCAGTTACATGTGAAGATGGTCAGGCGACTATCACTAATACGGGGCCGGACTCGCTTAATACAATTGAGTGCGTCAGCTCTACAGACGTTCATGTCACCTGCTCAAATAATATTTACGTCGTAAATAACAATTCCCAAACAGGCAGCTCGGGCAACGCCAATAATTCTGGCAATACAACCGGCGGCAGCTCAATCACCGGCAGTGCGACCAACGAAAACGGGACAACCGTTCAAATTGGTGCCACATGTGCAGCACAGCCTGCAGCCGTCACACCAGAGACACCAGCACCATCTCAGCCGGTCGGCGGCTTGGGCGCGGGGGCACCTGCCGAAGCAGCCAAGACAGTAGCAGCACTGCCAAACACCAGTAGCAATGCCCTGCTTGACAATGCCTTGATAGGTGGCACCAGCCTAGCCACTCTCTTTATCGCATCGCGACTCGGCATGGCCGCCTATCGTCGCCTTGCACTGAAGTAGGTAGCCATGACAACTCCGGCGACATGGATGCAAAAGCTCCGCTTTTCTCTTATAACCGGAGGCTTATATCTCGGGACGGTCGGCTTCGTGTGGTATGTGACCGCCAGTGCATATCCACCTCGATCGACCGTCCTAGCCAAAGCACCAGTTGCCATATCTCTACCGCAAAGATCCGAGCCAAAGAGTATGACAGCACCAGCCTTCATACTCATGTCGGGCAAGCCAGTCCGACTCGTGATTGCCAGCTCAGCCATCGACCTGCCAGTTGATGAAGGCTACTACAACGAGACGAATGGCTCATGGACACTTAGCCCATCCCACCTGCAATATGCCATGATGACCATGCTGGCAAATAATTATTCGGGCAATACGTTAATCTACGGCCACGCCACCAACCAAGTCCTGGGACCACTCGCCCAGCGACCGCCTGCTGCCGGGTCGCTCGCCCAAGTCTACACAGACAATGGACACGTATTTACGTATTCATTTCAGTCGTCGCGCAACTTAACGCCTGACGACACCAGTATCTTTAGCTATACTGGCCCTCCTATTCTCACAGTACAGACATGCACGGGTAGCGTGAGTGAATGGCGAACCATGTTTACGTTCAGCCTTAAGGAAGTTACAAAATAATGATAGATTCATTGCTAATTCTTAGCCTATCCGCGGTCGTCATTGCAGCTGGCGGGTTAATCGTTGGTGTCACAATTGATGATTTTCGGGACATACGACGTCGATACTCCTTCAAGGCCCACCCATACGCTCGTAGGTACCGCGCTCGCCCTGCTGTCACCATCCTACTCATTGCTGGTGCCGATAGTAGCCTGACGAAAAACACACTAGAGTATCTTCAGATGAATTCATATCGCCATCTCGAGATTATCGTCATAGGTAATGCGCGCAGCCGTGCAAAGCTGAAAAAACTTACTCAATCTCTTGCAAAACCAACTCGTCCTATGTATGTTTTTACGACCGCAAAACCTAAGGAATCGAGTCTCCGCACCGCCTATCGTCGCTACGGACACGGCGATATCGTGCTTGTCCTGCATGACATCGACAGGCTCGATGAAGCAGCCGTAAAACGTAGCGTATGGCACTTCAACACGCAAAAAGACATCACGACACTTCGCGCCCGTCCTGTCGTTGCATCGCGCTATAGCAGCGTCGGGCTCTTGCAAACATACGTATACGCTCTTACTTATTTTTGGCATAAGCTCACAAACTCTCTCGAGTGTACCCAAGCTCCCGGCAATCTTGATACATCATTCTACCGGGCAGAAGTATTTCTTGCGCACCCTATGCGTTCGACAATGAAAGTCTACGCCGCTGAAGATGTTGTCGTGCGTAGGCCGGCGGCAAAGATCCAGTATCCAGACATTACGAGTCTATTCATGGCAGTGCACCGACAGATCGAAACACTTGCCTCTGCGTACTTTTTCGTAGGCCAGCGAGGCATCAAAAAAGTGCTTGTCATAGGAGTATCTTTAGTGTTTTTGCTGAGTGCAGGGTATCTATTCGTCGCTCTACCCTTTTTGCTAAGCTACTTCATTTTTCTCGCGGCTGTCTTACACCAGCCAGTCCTTCTGTTTGTTGGCATTGCCATTCTAAGTACCTACTTACTACTCGGGTTATGGTCGGATTCTAGTACGCCGCGTCTGCAAAAAATTCGCCTTACTTTGCTTTTGCCGATCAGCTTTGCGCCGTTTTATCTCTTTACGTTTGTGTATGCTGTGATTATCATAGCTGCTGTTTTGCATGCTACGTGGACCAACCTATTTCACAGCAGGGCGCCAGCAATAAAACGACGACTCGCTAAAAGTGCTGACGAATATGGCTGAAGCTAAAGTCCCAATCGGCATCGGTTTTTTTATGAGGGTTAAAAATATTCTGCGGGTCATACAAAGCTTTTATTTCACGCATATATCCAAGTACCGATGGGCTATACATTTGCTCGAGCCATGGACCGCGCACCATACCGTCATTGTGCTCTCCCGAGACTGAACCGCCGTAGTTAATGACGAGTGTATTCACTTCCTTCATAGCCGGCTCGAGCTTGGCCCGCTCTTTCGGATCTTCAATCTTCATAAGTGGAATCACATGGAAGTTGCCGTCGCCCATATGTCCTGCAATCGTCGCGAGCAGTTTGTATTTCTTGATAATCTCGCGAAGTTGCGGCAAGAATTCTGTGAGACGAGCGGGCGGCACAATAAGATCGTCAATAAACGGTGCGGTATGTTTATCCTTCACCTTGCTACGAAGCAAGTTGAAACTTTCACGGCGCATCAACCAAAACTTCTGAGCTTTCGCCTCCGTCTCATCTTCTTCCATATAGGTAAAATTGAATCGCTTCAAATCTTGCTTGGCGGTGTGAATTTTATACTTCACCTCGTCCACGGTTTCACCAGTAAACTCGATAAGCAAAATCAGTTGCGGCACGCCTTTTATAAGCATCGCGCCATCGGGAATCAGCTGAATCGCCAGCTTCAGCCAGCGCCACAAACCAAGCTTCGATAAGAA
>CAMLGO010000051.1 GCA_946479665.1 uncultured Candidatus Saccharibacteria bacterium | reverse complement strand
CTATTTAAGCTACCTATTAAAGGATTTTTGCCGTCCACGCTGCTTGCCGAGGAGAAGCTGGATATCGCACATGAATATTACCTATCCCTCACTATCAATCGATCACGTGCATCTATCGAGCTTGTCGCTCATACAAATGGCGGTGTGGAGGTGGAGGAAAACGATTCAGCAGATTTCTTACGACTCGAATTAACCGGCAAGAATAATAGTATTGCGGGCGAACAACTAGCTGAATACCTCAGCCGCGAAGATCAAAGTTTTGTTTTGCAGGATATGATCGAACGGCTATACGATTGCTTTGTTCAAAACGACGCGACGCTTATCGAGATCAACCCTCTCGTATATACAGCTGCCGGCAAACTTGTATGCGGTGATACCAAAATAGAGCTCGATGATGCCGCCACGTTTCGCCACCCACAGTGGCAGTTCGAAGAAAAAACTCAAGAAACAAACTTCGTTACACTAAACGAAGCCGGTACTGTAGCGACCATCGCCAACGGTGCTGGCCTAGCGATGGCAACCGTCGACGCTGTATCCGACCATGGCTTGGTGGCCGCAAACTTTCTTGATATCGGTGGCGGTGCCTCAACTGAAAGCGTATTAGCAGCATTCAGGCGGATACTACAATATCCACATATAAACGCGATCGTTATTAATATATTTGCCGGCATCACGCGTTGCGATGAGATTGCGAAAGCTATTATTGCGGCAAAACAAGAAATTGATACGCTCCCGCCCCTATATATTCGCCTCGCCGGTACGAATTACGAGGCGGCAACCAAACTTCTTGAAAAAGAGAATATTCCTCTGTTTCATTCACTTGAAGAGAGCTTAGTAGCGATTACAAAGGAGACTTCAACATGAACCCTAGCCTCTTCACCTCCCAAAATGTCATTATTCAAGGTATCACCGGTACGCACGGATCGTTTCATGTGCGTGCTATGAAAAAGAGCGGAACTGCTATCGTGGCTGGCACTTCACCGACTAAAGCGGGTACGGATGTCGACGGCATTCCTGTATATGCGAGCATTGCTGATATTCAGCAGAATCATCAAGTCGATGTGAGCGTCATATTTGTACCAGCACCACATGCCAAAGTGGCCATTATAGAGGCGATTGATGCGAATATACCACTGATTATCTGCATTACCGAAGGTGTGCCGATACATGATATGTTGTATTTAAAACATTATATAAAAGGGAAGACAAGTCAGCTTATCGGCCCAAACTGCCCCGGTGTCCTCCTGCCCGGCAGCGGTACGCTTGGCATTATACCTGCCGCCATGGGATTGCCTGGATCTGTCGGCGTCGTGAGCCGATCCGGCACCCTCACCTACGAAACTATTGCCGGCTTGTCGGCCCGCGGCATTGGTCAGCGCTACGTTATCGGTATTGGCGGTGATTCAATTCGCGGCACTGGATTTATCGAATGTCTTGAACTATTCGAAAAAGATTCAGCAGTTGATCGAATCGTACTGATTGGCGAAATCGGTGGCAATAATGAACAACTTGCCGCTGATTATATTCGCGACCACGTGACAAAACCCGTTTACGCTTATATTGCCGGACACCACGCGCCTGTCGGCGTGCAACTTGGCCATGCGGGTGCGATCTTAGGAAGTGATAACGAATCGGCAAAAGCAAAGTCGCAAGCTCTCACTAAAGCAGGTGCCGTTGTTAGTACCAGCATCTCTCGCCTGGTTGCATCGGTAAAATAATATAACTAGCACTAATGTTATAATCGAACCAGATGAAAACGATTACCATTCTTATCCCGGCTTACAACGAACAGGAAGTTCTCACGCCCCTTTTAGAGCGCCTTGGCAAGCTCGCCCATGACAATCCACGCTACGCATTCGAGTTCTTATTTATCAATGATGGTAGCCGTGACAAAACCCTCGAGATCATTAAAGAACGTGCTACTAAAGATGCGCGCATCAGCTATATCAATCTCTCGCGCAACTTTGGTAAGGAAATCGCCATGATTGCCGGCCTCGATAACGTAAAGAGTGATGCAGTTGTAATTATCGATGCCGACCTTCAGGATCCGCCAGAACTTATTCCAAAAATGATCGAACTCTGGGAACAAGGTTACGACGATGTATATGCCCGCCGCAAAAGTCGCTCTGGCGAAACATGGCTCAAGAAAATGACGTCCGAGGTATTTTATAAGCTACTACAAAAATCGACCAATATTCCTATTCAGCGCGACACGGGCGACTTCCGCCTGCTCGATAAACGCTGCGTCGAAGCGTTGGTTCAATTCCGCGAATCACAGCGCTACACCAAGGGGATGTTCAGCTGGATTGGCTACAAAAAGAAAGAAATCGAATACGACCGCGATCCACGTGCGGCTGGTGAAACCAAGTGGAACTACCTCAAGCTTATCAACCTTGCTATCGATGGTATTACTTCATTTACAACTGCTCCGCTTCGTATTTCATCAGTACTCGGCATTCTTGTTTCTCTCGCGGCTTTCATTTATATCGTTTATTTGGTTATTCGCACAATTCTTCACGGCACCGACCTGGCGGGCTACCCTTCGATGATGGCCGTCATCCTCTTTCTTGGTGGCGTCCAACTGTTGTCGCTTGGTATAATCGGCGAATATATCGGACGAATCTTCAATGAAAGCAAGCAACGCCCACTTTACTTTATCGAAGAATATCACCAGCACGGTCATAAGAAATAACCTATGAAAGACCTTCTCGCACAGCACGCTGAAAAGTTTCGCTTCGCCCTCGTCGGCGGGTTCAATACTGCACTTGATTTCGGTATTCTATTTGGCCTAACTGCGCTTGGCGTCGATAAAATTGTCGCCAATTACATTTCGACGTCGATCTCGTTCATCTTTAGCTTCTTTGCCAATAAAACATTTACCTTCAAGGCAAAAAGCGGCAATGCAAAACGTGAGTTTATTAGCTTTGTTATCGTTACACTTATTGGATTGTGGGTATTGCAACCACTTATTATCACCGCTGTTAGCCGCCTACTTGCAACAACAGCTCTCAACGATACGACAATACTGCTGATAGCAAAGCTACTCGCAACTATCGTCTCACTTATCTGGAATTACGTTTTTTATTCACGCGTAGTATTTAAGCAAAAATAACCTACCTTATTTTGACCGTATACTACTTATGTCTTATACTCTAAGACATACATGTGGGCGAAAAATAAACAGCAAGCAGGTTTCACGATCGTCGAACTTCTGATCGTTATTGTTATCATCGGTATTCTTGCGGCCATTACTATCGTGGCATATAACGGCATTCAAGAAAGAGGCCGCTATAGTGCTATGCAGCAAGATATTAACTCACTCAATAAAGCAATTCAGCTCTACTATGCAGACAATGGTAATTATCCTTATAGCGGCGCGACAGGTGGAAATGTAAGCGGCACAACCCTGGCAATTCCCGGCCTTATACCGACATACATAGCGAAAGCCCCAACGATGCCCAATGATGGTATTGGAGGCTACTACGCTTACATATGGTCTACTAATGGTGCCAACTACAAGATAGTCCGTCTCGTACCTACCGGCACTCCACTTCCATCAGTGGAGCAGTCGAATCCAAACCCCGATACAAATCGCCCAGGAAGAGGCTGGGGATTGTGGTCAAGCGGCGGCGGCGGCCTTTAGTTTCACTGCTAAGAGCTTTTTTGAGCAATAATAATCCGGCGCTCGCGACCTTCCCCTTCGGAGAAAGTGCGTACATCGTCGTACTCGCTTGCCACGTGGTGAACAATACGGCGGTCAGCAGCGCTTAAGTCGCCAACAAATGAGTCGCCAGTGCGGCGAACTTCTTCGATCCATTCACGGGCCTGCTTGGCTACTTTTTCGGCTCGGATCTTCTTATAGTCGGCAATATCAATATTCACACGCATCACTTCAGCTTCCTTGTTACGAAGTGTCGTTGATACAAGAAACTGCAAGCTACGAAGCGTTTCAGCGTTGCGGCCAATAAGAAGACTATTGTACTCACTCGTCGGTACGGTCAGTTCAATTACATCGTCTTCGCAACTTGCCGTAACAGCCAAGTTAACACCGAAGAAAGATAATAAATCTTCAAGATACTTCTTAGCGTAATCGATAGATGCTTGCTTATCCATGATTATTTCCTTGTTTCCTTGGCTTTAATGCGGGTAATCGTCACCGCTTCTTTGGCTTGGCTGGCGCGGGCCTGAGCCTTGGCAGTCGCTTTTTTAGCCGGAGCCTTTACTTCATCGGCGATTTCTTCCAACTCTTCTTCGTCTTGTTTCAAGAGGAAGTGTTGCTGAATCACAGCTACAACGTTCGACGTTGCATAATAGAGTGCAAGCGCACCTGGAACGGTAATCATAATAAAGAACATGACAAATGGCAGAACTTTCATCATTTTACCCATCACAATCGCATTCATCTCTGACTGATCGGCTTGCTTGCCTTCGGCGGCTTCAGCCATGATGTCACGAAGACGCTTCTTACTTGGATCATGAGGCATCGTCTGCTTGCTCATAAGGTATTGTGTAATCGCAGCAATTACCGCAAGAAGTACAAGCGGGATGCTGACACTGCCACCGCTAACTGCAGTCTTTGTAAGATCTATAAAACCGAGCAGCTTTTCGTGAAATGAAGCCGGGTTGGTAATAATAGACTGGATCGGTGCCAATTTTTCCATGAAATCATAGGTAAATTTAGCAATATCACCTCGGTGATCAGTGAAAATCTTGATCACCTGGAAGAGTGCGATGAAGATAGGAAGCTGAATAAGCAGAATACCGATTGATCGGAATGGATTAACGCCATGCTTCTTATAAAGCTCCATCATCTGCATGCTTTCGAGCTGCTTATTACCTTTGGTTCGCTTTTTAATGCGAACGAGTTCTGGTTGCAACTTGCGCATTGCTTTCGTCTGGTGAAGCATACGCTTGGTTAATGGGAAAAGCGCAAAGCGCACGATAATCGTAAAGATAATCAAGCTGATGCCAAAATCACCCCCAGGAATAAGCGAGTAGATGCCGATGAGCAAGTTAAAGATTGGCTGCACAACAATAATGTCAAAAATGTTCACGTTTTACCTCGTAATAGAAACCTATATTTGGGTTTTATTATACCAGATTTTGGCTATTTTTTGTAGAGATCAGCCTGTTCAAATAACTGTCGAATAAGTTGAGTGAGTTCATCTGACGGCATCGATTCAACCTCGCTATTAAACACCATCACTGCCATATCATGGGCTGTGCGCAGCTTTGGGAGTTCAAGACGAATCACCTCATAAACACGGCGGCGCACTCGATTACGACGAACAGCGCTCTTTAGCACCTTCTTGCTGATCACGACAGCAAAGCGAGAATGGCCACGGTGTGGATTGACGACATATTTTATCGTAATCAAACGGGAGCGGATCGCTTCGCCGTTTTTATACACATACCTCAGGCTACCATGGCCATGAAAACGATGATGAATTGTTAGCATATATACCCTTATTATACTTAAAAACAGCTACTTCGTATGAAATAGCTGTTTTTATTGTCTTATGTCTATATTTAGACAGTAAGTTGAGCGCGGCCTTTAATGCGGCGTCGCTTGATCACTGCGCGGCCAGCTTTGGTCGCAATGCGAGCGCGAAAGCCGTGTGTGCGGGCGCGGTGACGAGTATGTGGTTGGTGTGTTCGCTTTGGCATATCTGTACTATTCTAGCCTTTATTATCTATTTATACAAGCGTAAGTACTTGCCTCGGCAGCCGTGACGTTATGTAGTATGTAAAACTTTTCCCCACTATACACCTACTTATCCACACATTAACAGAGGTAGGCATGAATTGTGGATAAGTGATACCTCTATAAAGTGTGACTTTACGCACACTAGGACGGTTGTGGAAAACTTTTTTATATCGTATAGTTGACCGTAGAAATAGTGTGAGTTGGCCGAGTGTCGACAGGGGGATTTTTTCGTATGGATCATGCGTTATGGCAAAGTGTTTTAGGTGAGATTGAACTCTCGGTTTCGCACGCTGCCTTCACGACGTGGTTCAAGAACACTGAACTCATCGATAATACTGGCTCACATATCACTATCGCTGTGCCGAATATTTTTGCGCAGCGACAATTCGAGGTAAAGTTCAATTCACAGATCCGCTCTATTTTAGAGAAGAACGGTGTTACTCCAGAGAAAATCACCTACAAAGTAAAGACATCTGGCAAGCGAACCGCAGCAGCTCGGCCACTTCGTCGGCGGAGATCTGCAGGCCCTCGGTGTCGAGGCCG
>CAMLGO010000050.1 GCA_946479665.1 uncultured Candidatus Saccharibacteria bacterium | reverse complement strand
TTGGTCGGGGTGAAAGGACTCAAACCTTCGACCTCTCGGTCCCAAACCGAGCGCGCTATCAACTGCGCCACACCCCGATAGGTGTAATCTAATGCGTTTTCTTGCATTGACTCTAGACGATTATACTGCATCAATAGTAGTAATTCAATAGAGGGTCATATATAGTTGGTACTAACTTATGGATACGAAAAAGACATCGAAGTACGAAAAGCAACAGGACATGACCAGTACTATAGCCACCATGCTTGGACGACATTGGATTGTGCTGACAGTGCTTGCTATGATTGTGACATTTGGGTTGGCGCTATGGCTGAGCCGCGGTGTAAGTGTATGGTTTGACGAAAACTATTCGATCATGGTGGCGCAACGGCCAGTGAGTGAGCTTGTCGCGTTGACGGCGGTTGATGCGCACCCGCCGCTATATTATCTGCTTCTAAAAGCATGGGGGTCGCTTTTTGACTGGAACGAGTTAGCACTCCGAAGCTTGAGCGCATTGTTTGGCGCGCTAAGTGTGGGAGCTATGGCACTACTGGTGCGGCAGCTATTTACACGAAACGTTGCCGTTGCGGTGCTGCCGTTTGTAGTATTTGCGCCGTTTTTATTGCGTTATGACTATGAAATCCGTATGTATTCGCTCGTTACGTTTATTGGCGTATTCGCGACCTGGGTGTTGGTTCGCGCTCAGCAGTCACGTAAACTGGCATGGTGGATCGGCTATGGGCTGCTGGTTGCCGTCGGTATGTATACGCTCTATATGTCGGTAGTTATCTGGTTGGCTCATTTAGTATGGCTGATGGTAGTTGCGCGCCAAAAGAAAGAATCGACCATACGTCAACCGTATTGGATAGCGTATGGAGTGGCGGCGATAGCACTTCTTCCTTGGCTGCCGACAGTTGTTCATCAGCTTGTTGATTCGGCCTTGCCGCCAATGGACGCCCTGACACTCGTTCAGCTGGTGAGCGTCCTAGGTCTAATGCTTGGCTACATGGCGAGCTGGCAAATAGGTGCCTGGTTGTCGCTTGGGATTATTGTTTTTAGCGTGCTATTCACGGTACTTTATATAAAAGTTTGGAAGCATGCCAGTGCTCGCTATCGGCGCGGGATGTTGCTGCTGGCGTTTGGCTTTGTGGTTGGCATGGTGTTCTATGTCATGCTTTCCCTGCCGCCAATGACCCCGCGTTTCAATGAGCGCTACGTGGCACATATCGCACCGTATGCCTACGTGCTGATCGGTGTGATTATTGCACTTGGCTGGCGCATGGGCTGGCGCCGATTGGCTGGTGGCTTAGCGGCCTTATCACTCGTTCTACTGATAGGCGGCGTAATGACGTTGCAGGCTGTTGGGAACTACAATTTCCTGCGTGCTCAGTCTCCAAAGGGCAAAGAGGTGGTCGGCATGTATGGCTGCAACGACACGACATTTATTAGTAATGATCTATTTGAATATGTTGATATGTCCTACGAATTCCGTGAATGTGATTTAAGATTCTATGCGGCTAGCAATCCAGCGTTTAAGCACGGCTATGCACCGCTACATGATAGTACGAAGCGGGTAACTGGAACTGAGGGGATATCGGCAAAACGTATCATCGTTATTTCGTATGATGAAGCATTGACGCACGTCATACCCGACGCGAGATATAGGCTGGTTGCATCCGACAAACTCGATCAAGTAGCGATGAAGGTTTACGAACGCTAGCTTATTTAGTGCGGTAGTAGTCGAGGGACAATTCGGGGTAGCCTGCCGGTAATTGTGCCTGTTGAATTTGGGCACGGGCTGAGGCGTCGAATGATTCAGCGGCACGGGTAGGGTACAGGAAAGCAAGGTCGGCGGCGTATGCAAGGGTGCCGATTGCAAACACGAGAACGGCTGATGCTTTCAGCCATCGGCGGTGAGATTGCCAAAGCACACTCCAGCCGATAGCAACAAAGATGACGATAAATAGCCAAGCGGCCGACGCGCGGAGGCTGTGTGGCTGACCTTCGTTGGTGAGCGCGGAGCCAAGAACACTCGCGCCAATACCAAACAGAGCGACGACGATGAGGAGTTTTTGGTTGACGTTTGTTTGGTGTGGCTTAGAAGCGGGATGCGTTTGCTTTTTAAACGCATACCAGATGGCAGCCATGAATGGCAGGAGTGCCGCGATGCCAAGCATACCCTGGGGTCCTGTAGCGTGGCGTAGGTTCGGGTCGCCGAAAATGAAGAGAAAAACAGGATTGATCATGAGGATGATATTGGTGACAACATGGCCGACGCCAAGGAGAAGAGGAGCGTCATGAAAAACGCTCACTTCCCTGCTGCGTGCTAACGCCTCGGGCTGGAGGATGAACAGTAGCAGAGGCAGTGCAAGTAGTGCGCTGTAAAGTGCCGTGATAATGAGACCGCGAAGCGATACGAGCTTGCGTTGGTAGAGCAAAAAGTACGCGCCGCCAAAAAGCAGTGGTGCCGTAATCCGGCAAGGTGGGTATAGGTAGGCAAGCGCGATAAGGCTAGTCGGAAGAAGGATATGGCCGATTATTTTTTGCCGCGACGTGGAGGCAAGCCAGATAAGACTGAAACCATAGAATGCCAGTGAAATAACCAGAGGAATGAGAGCCGGGTCCCAGGCAAGGCTACCTTGCAGCCATCCCCATGGCAGAGCCAGCCCGGCGATGATAGCCGTGTAAGCCATCTTTTTGTCGAGCCATAGGCGCAGTGACCAGCCGAGGAGGAATATCGCTGCGATAGTAGTGACCTGCGAGAAGAGGCGAAGTGCAAATTCGCTTGTGCCAAATAATGCGGCCCATAGTGTGAGCGGGTAGAGATAAATCGGCGTCGTGTAGCCACCGCCGAGGCTGGCCGAAAAGAGCGGCCACGATTCACCGTGCGCATTTGTCCAGTGCGACAACATGGTAACGACATGCGCGCCACTAGCGGCTTCATCAAGGAAAAAGCCTGGTGGCGAGAGAGGCAGAATGAAAATACGAAGAGCAATGAGTGCGATGATTATGATAATAAGTGTGCGGGTGTGAGTAAGGTGGCGCAGCATAGGTATTGTTTAGTATAGCTGATATCTATGGGCTACACTAGCTACTCAACGGGGAATGAGTTTTTGAACAACACGATTTTGTGCGAGCAGGAGTGACGCAGTGACAGCGACAATGCCGAGCGTCGTGTTGTATAGAATATTTGAACTTTCAGTAAAGAAGATGCCTATGATAAATAGGATAGCTCCATGAATGATATAGACCGTGAGCGAACGATGGCCGAATGGCAGCAGTAGCCACTTCATCCATCGCTTGAGCCAGGGTAGTATATGGTTGAAACCGAGTGCAAAGGCAACGAAGCAGATGAGCGCAAGTAAGCTACGCCATATATCGAGCGAGAATTCTTTTGTGAATAGGTTGTTTAGGAAGATTGCAACTGCATTATCGGGAATGATAAATGTACAAAATGCCGATAGCAGGAGAGCAGTCGCGGTAAAGCTATAGAGTGCAATCGATTGTTGCGTTCGCGCGCGCTGCGACTGACGGTGCCACCATCGCTGAATGGTTGGTAGGTAATAGCCGGCGGCTGCGGGCAAGAAGAAAAGCGGCAGCCACTGCATCCACTCGATGTTATAGTATATGCCGACAACACTACCGGCGAGTGCAAAGGCAGCCACGGCATACGCCATGCTTCGTCGAAATAGCCAGATAGCAAACGGTGTCAGTGCAAGGAAAATAGCGTAAAGATAAAGGAAGTGTACCCAGATGTGGGCATTATTCATTTGAAGGGTGAGCGTAATAAGTTCTTGCCAGTTACCTCGGGACACCTCAATCCATGGCTGTGGGCTGACGGTGGGTATATACCAAATGAGCGCAGTGTACAGCAGTGTCATGACCACAAACCAAACGTAGAGTAGGGCAGCGCGACGGAACAATTTCTTGCTTATTGTCATGAGTGAATGGTCACGATTTTTGTGTCCACGAATATAGCCAACGAGTAAGCCAGAAATAATAATAAAACCTTCGGCCGCACTGACCCACAGTTGTCCTTCGCCAGTAAAAATGGATAAGAGACTCGGCCAGCGCCAGAGGTGATCGATAATAATCACCACAATAAAAAACCCGCGCAAGTAGTCGAGGGCTAGGATACGTGAAGCAGATGCCCGGTCGGTGGCCGGGTGTAACTGAACGGTACTCATTACTTCCCAGTATAACAAATGGCAATTGAGAAGTAGCTGAGACATGGTCGCTATCATCGCACCTACAATACGCGTATAATAGGGGATATATGATGATACCTACCCCCTACCCTGCTCCAGATTTCAACGTTACTGATGCTAATGGCGTGAAGCGTTCGCTTGCTGATTATCGCGGCAAGTGGGTGGTGCTGTATTTTTATCCAAAAGACGATACGCCAGGCTGTACGGTCGAGGCCTGCAGTCTGCGTGATGCGCGTGACGATATTGCTGAGCTTGGTGCAGAGGTAGTAGGTGTTAGTGCCGACGACGCGACGAGCCATGATAAGTTTAAGGCCAAGCATAGTCTAAACTTCACGTTGCTGAGCGACCCTGATCTTACAATGATTCGTGCATATGGCGCCTGGGGTCCAAAGCAGTTCGGACGTGAGGGAATTTTGCGACGGACGTTCATTATTGACCCCTCGGGAACAATCGTAAAAGTCTACGGCCGCGTGACACCACTTGGACATGGCGACCAGGTGATCGCCGAACTAAAGAAGCAACAAGCAAGCGCTTAGCGCGGGCGCTTAAGAGCTGCTTCGCGAGCAAGTTCGGCGAAGCGATCATCGATGACGGTCGGGATGAAGTCGCCATATTTATTGATGGCGGCTTTTTCGATGAGAAAATCAGCAATCGCCGGGTTCTTTGGCAGAAGTGAACCGTGAAGATATGTCGCGACAACATTGTGGTAGCGCGCTCCCTCGGTGTCATCTTTACCGTTGTTGCCTGCGCCTTTAATGACGCGTCCAAGCGGTTTAACGCCATGGCCAAGGAATGTTTGGCCGCTGTGATTTTCGTAGCCGATAATGGTGCCAAATTCACTGCTTTCGGTGGTGATGTTGCCGGTGAGGCGCTCTGGCCCGGCGTGCGTCTCAATATCGAGAAGGCTAATACCTTTGATAATTTGACCGTCTTGGGTCTTGAAGAATTTGCCAAGCAGCTGATAGAGGCCGCAGATCATGAGCATCGGCATGTCGGCATCGGCGAGCTTTTTGAGCCTGTCGCCAATTGCGAGTAGATCAGCTTGGATGACCGATTGGCCAGAGTCTTGTCCGCCGCCGCCAACGATGATATCGATGTTTTCGGGGAATGTATCGCCAGGATTATACTCTTTCAAAATGGCCACATAGCCGTGCCATTCGAGACGGCGTTTGAGCGTGAGGGTATTGCCCCAGTCGCCGTAGATGTTCATGTCGCGGGGATAAAGCTGAAGAATGGTAATGGTGCGTTTGTCGGTCATGAAATTGTCTCCACGGAAGTCATTTTACCGAGCTCGCGGCGAAGGGCAAGCATGGCGGTATAGGTGCAGTAAATGCGTTTCGGCTGGTTGCTATGGGCGGATATGAATGTCCGGAGCGCAGTGGTGAGATTTGTATCGACATGACCGATTGTCACCTCTTCATACTGCAGGCGGAGGGCCATATCGTAGGCGCGAATGCCACTGACTGCTTGAACGCCTTTTTCTGAGAGGCTGTCAAAATTAACATCCCATAGCCATGACATGTCGCGACCATCGGCATAATTGTCGTTGATGGCGATCATTGTGGCGTAATTCTGTACGTCGAATGAGCTAAGGCCAAGTCGGAAGCCGCCGGGATTTTTTACTAGTACAAGTTCGAGCGGTTGGCCGCCGATAGTGAGCGTTTCGCCGCGACCAAACGCGGGCTCAACTGCGGCAAGTGAGGCGATGAGTTTATCTGTATCGAGCTTGTCGCCGACGATCTCTTGTACCAAGGCGAGGGCGGCTGCTGAATTATAAATATTATAGACGCCCTGGAGCTTGAGCTCGGTCGTGAAAGTTTTGCTTGCCAGGGTGAACTTTGCCGCATTGCCCTTGAGGTTATCAAGCGTCACGCTGGCGGCGGGTAGCGTAGCTACCGCGCGCGGCGCACTGTGGAGATCGTCGTCGTTTGGAAAAAGCGCTCGGGTCGTATCGCTCAGGCCGAAATAGATAACATGTTGGCCCGATGGAGAAGTCGCAATGCTCGCGACTCGTGGATCCTCTCGATTGAGAACGACGGTTTCTGTGGTGTGCTTGGCGATATAGGCAAG
>CAMLGO010000049.1 GCA_946479665.1 uncultured Candidatus Saccharibacteria bacterium | reverse complement strand
CGACCACCGAGATCTACACTCTTTCCCTACACGACGCTCTTCCGATCTCGTAGATATTCTCATCGGACGCCCGTAACCGACCATTGTGCCGCAGTAACGTCGGTTTGACGCGGCCTGTAACATCTCGGACTTTTCTGGGATGTTACAGGCTGTCACCGTCGCTTCTTCTCTATCTATTTCACTATTCGTCCAAAATTACGTCATTTTGCTGATGAGCCCCATGAAGAGCGAAACGAATAGATGGTTACTGGCCAATACGCTGGAGATACGTTACAATGGTGACATAAACGAAAGGGGATTATATCCAGTTTGACACCGCGAAACGAATTGGACTGGTTCTCCTCGGGAGCGTTATTACTGCAGTCGGCCTGCAGTTTTTCTTATTGCCGAATCACCTACTTGATGGTGGAGTGACGGGTATATCTATCATTGCCGCGAAACTTTCGGGGCTGCCGCTCGGACTCTTTTTGATCGTGCTCAATATTCCGTTTGTCGCGCTTGGCTACAAAAAATTCGGCAAAGCATTCGCGTGTTATTCGATTCTCGGTATCTTAGCGTTAGCGCTCTTGACTCTCGTGCATGTGCCGCACGGCTTTACGGATGTGCCAATTCTGGCGGCCGTATTTGGCGGCATGATCGTGGGTATTGGTGTAGGAGTTGTGGTGCGCTACGGCGGCATCATCGACGGTGCGGATACGATTGCCGTGCTGATTGACCGCGAGACGATATTCTCGGTAAGCGAGGCGATCATGACGATTAATGGTATTATCATCGCATTAGCAGGGTTCGTATTCGGCTGGGAGCAGGCGCTTTACTCGCTGATTGCATACTTTGTGGCGCACAAGGCGATCGACGTGACAGTCGAGGGGCTTGATGAGTCGCGCTGTGTATGGGTGGTCAGCATGGATGTACGTGCTATTGGTAAGGCGATTAATATACTCATCGAAGAGCCGGTGACCTATATAAAGGAAAGTGATCCGAATGACAGGGAGCCACATGGTGTGATGTTGGCGGTGATTACAAGGCTGGAAGAGCAGAAAATTAAATCTGCAGTGCGCGCAATCGACCCCAGGGCGTATATCGTGATGACCAGCGCGCATGAGGTCGTGGGCAAGATATCAGAGGGCTCGCTCTATAGAGACGTAGCATAAGCAAAATACTATTGACAAAATCGATAATCTGTGCTATATTGAATAGTAACAAACGTTTTTCTCTACAATTAATTTAGTAAAGTCGCGTCGCGGCTGCAGAATAAATTTTTGTATAAACGATTTCTATAAGAACTCTTACTCGCTACTTGCGAGCGTTCGTCCGACCTAGTAAGGCACAGATACGCCGAGGTGCACGAATCGTATCAGATAAGGGAACTATATATAGCAACACCAACAGAGAAACTTTTGTACTGAGCCAGCGCATAGGCCAGGCCGACTGTATGTTTTGTCATGATAAAACATCGTTCTTTATATGCGCAAAAACGTTTAATAAAAATAGAGTCCGTTCCAAAAAGGAGCAGGCTCTATTTTTTTAGACGGCGTATAATAGAAATAGAGTGTCGTGTAACTCGAGGAGGATAATGATATGCGCAGTGTAAAAGTTGTTAGTATTATCGTTGGTATTATTGCGTTGGTGCTGGTTGGCTGGGCGGCGTATGTACTACTTACGCGCCAGGAAAATAAGCAGCCGGCTATAACGGATTTTGCAAGCTGTGTGGCGGCTGGTAATCCCGTGATGGAGACGCAGCCACGGCAATGTCGAGCTGCCGATGGATCGGTGTATACTGAGCCGTCAACTTCTAGTGATAACAGTGCACAGACGGCGGTACGCGAGTTCACCTCACCAAAGGGCGTTACTGTTCGGCTTCATAATTGGGCAGAGCGACAAACGATCACGAGTCCACTGACTATAACGGGTGAGATACCTGGCAGTTGGTCGTTTGAGGCAAGTTTTCCCGTGGTGCTGCAAGACCCTACGAATAAGATTATCGCTCAGACAACGGCCACGCTAAAAGGCAATTGGCAAACGAATGACTACGTGCCATTTACGGCGACAGTAACGTTTAACGGTCCTTCAGCGGGCGGTAGTGGGGTATTGGTGCTGCGAAAAGACAACCCGTCGGGGTTGCCCGAGAATGCCGATGCGATTGAGGTTCCGATTACTTTTTCGACTGCTGCGAAGTAGAGGATGATACTCTTTCGATAAGATGGGGTTTATCGATTTTTGCTGAATTAATATCATCACTCACTTTGATAATTTCGAGCTGATCGGGATCGTATGGCCGCATAATACGATAAAGAGTGTTGATGTCGCTAATTTCTGGGTTGAGCCAGTCGGCTTCGTCGTCGGGGTGCACGATAACTGGCAGGCGGCTTGGTGTCATATCGGATTCGGCACCAGAATTGGTGGTAACAATCGAACAAGTGCCCCATTCTTTTCCTTCAGGGTCGGTCCATGAGCTATAGAGCCCGGCAAAGGCGAAAGTGGGCTGGTCGGTCGGATGAATATAGAACGGTTGTTTGCCGCTCGCGGTACGTTTCCATTCATAAAAACCGTTTGCGGGAATAAGGCAGCGAGACGAACGAATAGCCGTTTGCCAAGTTGGTTTGTCGAAAATACCCTCTGAGCGAGCACTGAACGTTTTGTAGCGAAAAACGGAATTGGCGTTCGGAGCGCCTTTTGGAATAAAGCCCCATTTCATTAGTTCCATTTCGTTTTTACCGTCACGGGAGATGATGACGGGCACGGATTGGACCGGACTGACGTTGTAGTGCGGCTTGATACCTTTTGGAACACCGCTTGCGAGAGCAAAGCGGTCGCGGAGGCTGCCGGTGTCGAATAGTGCATAGCGAGAACTCATTTTAGTGTCCCTGCTGCAGTGCTTCAGGGCGAATATGGCGTGGCAGAAGGAAGCTAAGGACAAAGACAGTCGCGAGGAGGCAGTACGAGAATAAGACAGACATGCCGTAGCTGTGAATGAAGTTAGTGGCGTTGGCTTTCTTAATATTGGTTGCTATGATATCGGCAATCTTTTCGCTTGCCGGATTGGCTGGTTGTGAGCTCTTTGTAGTCTCAAGCTGTTTACAGCTCTCCGGTATTTGGCTGCTGTCTTTTTGGTGAGCGCGGTCACTGTAGCAGGTGCGTACGTTAGAGACGATAGCTTCTTGCGCCTCGGCAGGAATATGAAGCGAAGTAAGATCGCGTTTAACGTTTGATTCGACGGATGCAAAGCTGTGGTCGGCATTTGAAGCAAGCTGGCCAAATAGGATAACGCCTACTAGCGCAACACCGATAGCAGCACCAAGTTGCTGAATAGCATTTAGTACGCCAGAGGCGGAGCCGGCATCGCGTGGATTGACATCAGTTAGAACAACCGCAAAGACAGGTGCCATCACAAGTCCCATGCCAAGACCAGTAATAAGGAAGCCGGGGATAAAGTGCCAGCCGGTCGTTTCGAGCTGGAAGTGATTAACAATCAGGTAGGTCGTACCAAGACCAACCGCCATCACGACCGTCCCGAGTGTCATGGCATAGCGGCCGAGTTTTGGAATGAGCTTTTGTCCGAAGAAGCCGATACTCGAAGCAATACCGATCGAGATTGGGATACCGGCAAGGGCGGCGAAGACGACTTCAAAGCCAAGCCCGATTTGAAGGAGTAGAGTTTGCGGGAAGAAAGAGCCGACCATCGCTGCCTGGAAAATAAGGTTTACCAGGAGACCGGTACTAAACGAGCGCTTTTTGAAGAGCGATGGAATCACAAGGGCTGATTTGTCGCGCTTTTGTTTCACGATCTGCCACCATACGAATAGGGCAAGGAGCGGTAGTGCGCTAAACATCATCAGGAAGACCCACATTGGCCAATCGAGTTCGCGACCCTGAATGAGCGGGAAGACGAGAAGTGAAAGGGTGGCGATGATAAGAACAGTGCCGATAATATCGAGTCGAAGCGGATGTGATGATTTGCCGTCGGGCAGGAAGCGCTGACCGAGAACGAGGGCAATGATACCTACAGGAATGTTGATAAGGAAAATTGGGCGCCAATCAAGTCCGGCAATATTAAGGTGAATAAGAATACCTCCGATAACAGGTCCGAGTGACGCGGCAATACCGGCCATGGCGCCAAAGAGCCCCATGACTTTGGTGCGCTCGTGCGGCTTGTACATGATCTGCATCATCGACATCACTTGCGGTACCATCAGCGCCGCCATCGCACCCTGGAATATACGGGCTGCGACGAGGATCTCGGCATTTGGCGCAACGCCACAGGCGAGCGATGTGAGCGTAAAGCCGGCAACTCCGATAAGAAAGAGGCGTTTGTAGCCAAATACATCGCCCATGCGGCCGCCGATGATCAGTAACACGGCAAAAGCGAGAGAATAACCGGCAATCATCCACTGAATGGCAGCAAATCCGGCACCGAGGTTGGTTTGGATTGAAGGAATCGCAATGTTGACGATCGTGCTGTCGAGCAAGTCCATAATAAAGGCGAGTGCGACGATAATCAGTGCGATAGTGCGCTGGCGATTGGTGAATTTGCTTGCGTGATGTGCGGCCGAATGGCGTGGATGGTCGGTTGTCATACTGCTTAGTATACCCGAGCGCGCTATAATATGTATATGAATGCAGCGCTTGAGGCCAAATTAAAAACTCTGCCACGGAGTAGCGGGGTGTATTTCCATAAGTCAAAATCCGGCGAGATTATTTATGTTGGCAAGGCTGCGGTGCTTAAAAACCGAGTGCGACAGTATTTTCAAAGTACGCGGGATATGGATGTAAAAACCAGAGCGCTAGTAGCTGAAATAGAGGATACCGACTGGATTGAAACCGAAAGTGAGATTGATGCACTCTTTTTGGAGAGTGAGATGGTCAAGCGCTATATGCCGCGCTACAATATTTTGCTGCGTGACGACAAGTCGCAGTTGTTTGTTCGCATTGACATGAAAAGCCAATGGCCGCATGTGGCGTTCACGCGTAATCCAGCCGATGACGATGCGGAATATTATGGCCCATACTACAATGGCTATGCCGTTAAAAAGGCGCTTCGCTACTTGCGCAAGGTTTTCCCGTACTATACCAAGCCGCCACGCGACGGCGAGCGGCCGGATCTTGATGCGCACATTGGCCTTAGCCCGCGACCTGGCACATCGAGTGAAGAATACAAAGCGACACTTCGCAAATTGATTCGTTATTTTGAGGGTGGGCGCAAGGTATTGGCGCGCGAACTTGAAAAGGAGATGCATCTGGCTGCCAAGATGCACGATTTTGAAAATGCGGCACTACTTCGCAACAGACTCAACGACCTGCGGGAGTTACAGCGCCGGATTATGTTTGGTGACAAAGAATTTTTGGATATCAGTAAAGACAAGGCACTGAGTGACATGCGCGATCTACTGGGACTCAAAAAAACGCCAGCGCGAATCGAAGGCTATGATATTTCGCACATGAGCGGTACGAATGTCGTGGCGAGCATGGTGGTGTTTAGCAATGGTACGAGTGACCGGGCAAATTATCGTAAGTTCAAAATGATCAAACAGCAAAACGATGATTATGCGAGCATGTATGAAACGATTTGGCGCCGGATGAGCGAGAAGAATTTGAAAGGTTGGGGGGCGCCAGACCTGCTTCTTATCGATGGTGGCAAAGGTCAGCTAGACGCGGCGTTGCGAGCGCTTGAGGAGCGCCAAGTGGCAATTCCGACCGTCAGCGTTGCCAAGCGTGAAGAGGAGATTATTGTTCATGCGACACGTTCGCATATTGACGCGTCGATACTTGCAGCACTTGTGGGCGTGAACGAGCCCGGCGTGTCGGTAACGCGCCAAGGCGATTTTTACACAGTCAACCTCCATGCTGGCCAGCGCAATGCCGGGTCGCACTCGGGCAACCTGCGTGGTGGTGCGCCAATTCAGGCACAATACACCGATATCGTGAAGCTATTTCAGCGTATTCGCGATGAGTCGCATCGTTTTGCCGTGAGCTACCACACAGTGTTAAAGCGTCAAAAGCAAACCGCCAGCAGCTTAGAGGATATCCCAGGAATCGGGCCGACGACGCGCAAAAAGCTCATCCGAATATTCGGTAGTTTGCAGGCGGTTCGCACGGCTAGTCCCGAAGCGCTCGTGGTGGCAATCGGGCCGGCAAAAGCACGGCTCGTTGCGCAGTATTTGCCCGCCAAGTAATGCTTATGCTATAGTGGCGATAAGATATAAACGGCTATAACGCGCACTATTTATAACAATGATTCAATTGACTCAACTTCGAACAAAGAAAGACGGATTTACGCTTGTCGAACTGGCGATTGTGATCGCCGTGATC
>CAMLGO010000048.1 GCA_946479665.1 uncultured Candidatus Saccharibacteria bacterium | reverse complement strand
CTGGCGTTGTCCGCCACTTAGCTTAACGCCACGTTCACCGACGATTGTATCGAGACCTTTCGGTAGTTTCTGGATGAAATCGTAGGCGTTCGCTTGGCGAATAGCGTGATCGATTTCTTGGTCTGTAGCATCGGGATTGGCATAGGCGATGTTATCACGTAGGCTGCGGTGAAATAGTACAGGCTCTTGGGCAACATAGGCAATCGTCTGTCGCAAGTCGTTTTGAGTAACTTGGTCGATTGCTTGGTCGTCGATAGTGATCGTACCGTTTTCTATATCGTTAAACCGTAGCAGCAGGCGTGTGAGGCTGGTCTTACCCGAGCCTGAACGACCAACGAGGCCAATGCGCTCACCCGGTTTAATTGTGAGCGAAAAGTCTTTGAATAGAGCGTCGCTATTTTCCGAGTGGGTAAAGGTAACATTCTTAAACGCAATTTTACCTTTTGTGACAACGAGTGATTGTGGTGATTCTGGGTCCTTTAGCTCGATTGGATCGTCGAGCGTGGCGATCATTGGACCAGCGTCACCGAGAATGCGCTGGTAGGCGCGTGTCGTGCTTGATACTGCCCAGAGCTGCGATACAACATTCAGTGTATAGACGATCATAAGATAGGTGACGCCAATGCTGGCAAGGTGATGTTCGGTTGCGAGAATAGCCGCAAGTAGGGCGCTGATATTCATTATGGTCATCATGGCACCGAATGATCCAGTGATAATAAGGACGCTCTTCATTTCCTTCATTGAGGCTTTACGCCAGGTTTTAATTCGCTTGCTATATTCCTTATGCTCGTGAGTACTACGAGCAAAGGCCTTAACGGTCGTAATATTGCTCACGATGTCGGCAAGGTATGCCGTGGCTGCGCTAAACTTTTCGGACGAATTCCGGCTGATTGGCGCGATGGCGGCCTGCGCCTTGATGATCGTGAAGATGATAATGATCGACAGCACGGCAAGAACGACGGCATATTGCCAGAATAGGAACGATAGCGCGATACAGACCGAGACAATAGTGGTCGTAATCGGCACGGCCGTGAAGATTAGGGTGTCCCAGAATCGTTCGACACTACCAACTAACTTTGTCGTGTCTGAAACGGTGCCGCCACTCATGCGATCGGCGTGGTAGCCAAGACTCTTAGCGGTAAGGTGCGACAAGATTTGCGTCGAGACGGCGGCTTGCATCTTGGTTTCTGCCATAAAGGCAAGGGCGATAGTGACGCGTACAGCGACGACATCACCGAGGAAGAGGATGATCGCATAGCCAATGAGCAGCCCCATGCTGTCATGGAGCGTGGCGGAGCCGCTGGCGATCCGGGTCAGGAGCTGCGAGACGAAGATCGGAGCGATCGTTGTCGTCAGAGCTGAGAAAACAATCTGCGTCCCGATCATCGACCAGCTGGCAACTGGTGAGACTCGCCATAGTCCAAATAGAAAGCTAACGATGCGTTTTGGTGAGTGGTTAATAGACATAGATTTCCTTTATGATAGTTTAAATGTGATTTTTATATAAACAAATATGTAAGAGTCGCTATTGGTTTGGCCGTCCAAACGTCTGCGCATAGAGGACCCGCAGGTCATAGTAAACGTAATTATATAGTATAATAGGTATCGATGCAAAAAATTCTTCTTTATTATAAATTTACGCCGATGAGTGACCCGGTAGCGGTAAAGCTATGGCAAAAGACGCTTTGTGATAGCCTGAATCTTAAGGGCCGTATACTTGTGAGCGAGCACGGTATTAATGGTACGGTTGGCGGCGATATGGACGACCTCAAGGCGTACATCAAGGCCACCAAGCAGTTTGATGGTTTCAAGAACATTGTGTTCAAGTGGAGCGATGGCAGTCGCGATGATTTTCCGCGCATGAGCGTGAAAGCGCGACGTGAGCTTGTGGGCTTTCAAAACAGCGACAGTGAATTTGATGTTGATGAAAACGGTGTCATTGGCGGCGGCAAACATCTTAAGCCGCACCAGGTGCACGAACTCGTCGAAAAGTACGGCGACGATGTGATCTTCTTTGATGGCCGCAACGAACACGAGGCCAAGATTGGCAAGTTCAAGAACGCAATCGTTCCAAATACCAATACGTCACGCGACTTCATTGCTGAACTCGAGAGTGATAAGTACGATGATATTAAAAATAAAAAGGTTGTCACGTATTGTACGGGTGGTATTCGCTGCGAAGTGATCAGCGCCATGATGAAAAAGCGCGGCTTCAACGAGGTGTACCAAATCGATGGCGGTATCGTAAAATACGGCGAAGCCTATGGTGATGACGGCCTATGGGAGGGTAGCTTGCGCGTGTTTGACGATCGCATGACGATCGACTTTAGCGACCACGCCAAAACAATCGGCAAGTGCAGTCACTGTGATGGGCCAACGGCAAACTTTGAAAACTGCGCATGGGCAAACTGCAACGACCTCGTACTCATCTGTCTCAATTGCAAGCAGAATCCTGATCTTTTGTTCCATGCCGACGCCTGCCGTGAGAACGCCAAAATCGGCGCCACCGCATAAGCGCAATGACACGAAGTGGCATATCGACTATACTGTAGAGAATGAAAAAACACATCGAAGCAGTCGACCTCCAACTCATTCATTGGTTTCAAAAGTGGTACAAGCCGCTGGCGCGCGGTAGCCTGTTCGTCGTTTATTTTTGGTTCGGTATTTTAAAAGTCTTTGGGTTGAGCCCGGCTACGCCACTTGCCGAAGCGTTAACACTGCGCACAGTCGGTGCGCAGTGGTTTGATCCTCTATTTTTTAGCCTTGCGATTGTTGAATGTATCATTGGGCTGCTTTTCCTATTTCCAAAGTTCACTCGCCTTGCCATCGCAATCATGGTGGCGCACATGGTGTTGGTTTGCTCACCGCTCGTTCTTTTGCCGGACATGGTGTGGGTTCACCCATTCGTACCGTCGCTCGAGGGCCAATATATTATTAAGAATGTCGTATTACTTGCTGTGGCTATTAGTATCGCCAGTACAGTGCAACCTCTCGAGAAAGTACGCGCCAAGCACTAAATCCGATCTAGTGAAAAAGTATTCACTGCATTTATAAATAGTCGAGCGCATAGTAGGAGTATGAATAAACCCTACCGCAATTTCGACCTACCAAAACAACACCTCGATGATCGTCACTATGTACCCGAGCGAGCTCGCACGAGTACGGAAATCGAGAGGCGACATACCTTGCCGCAAGGTACTATCCTTGCCGAACATCAGCGTGACGGGTTGCGCATCGCCAGTCAGATCATGCAGATGGTTGAGCAACCCGAGGACGTCACATTTGCTCATGGCATGATTGCCATGAGCGGGCTCAATGCCGGCTGGTACAACTACGCGGCTCATTCGCCGGTGATGCGTCGTCGCCTCAATCTTCCAACGCTCGCCGACGAGGAGACTGACTGGCGTGAAACTCGCAGCGGTCTTCTGACAAAGGCACAACAAGGGCTTGTCGAAGCGGCAACCATCGCTGAGGTACTTGTCGCTACCAAAGTAGAGCGTCGATCAACCGCCCGCTACCAGCAGCAGTTGGGCCGACATCTCGGTAACGTTTCGTTGCAACTTGCTTGTATTGAAGTTGGCACTGTTGCCGATTCGTACAGCCCATTTGATGTTCAGAATCTTGCCCGCGAGCAATCATTGCAAACGCTCGAACAAGCCCGCGTATTTGGCGATCAAGTTGGGTCACATCCCTCGATGGCGCAGCTGGCCGATCCAAATAGCGACTTGGCTGTCTACTGGCGTCGTAACGCACCAAACGGGGCATTCGAAGCCTACGAAGAGGCAATCGAAGACTACCCTCGTACTGTCTAAATCTCAAAGGTGCGCTCGATGAATGTGCCGGACGCGTCGGCATACATATCGTAAAGCACCTGCATATTCGGAAGCATGTGTGGCGCGCCAAAATCGGGCGTTGATTCCCAGTGGTAGTCGGCTAGCTCGCTATTTTGCGACAATTCGCCACGAGCATCGTCGCATACCAAAAGGGTAAAGTGCGTAAAGCTTTCTAGCTGCCCTATGTGGTGTACGCGAAAGTAGCCATGACCATGCACACGAAAATCGGTATCGAGGCCGGTTTTTTGTTTGCACTCAAGTGAAGCTGTTTCGAGGACTGTCGCTGTCGCGGTAGGTTGGGCGTGCATGAAACCGGTCAGTCCGATCATCGGGTGAGTGTGGCGGGTATAGAGCAGCCATGCCCCGTCGCTTTTGCGCCGAATGGCGAGTAGCAGAGTGGAATATGCGCGATCAATAAGACGGCTTTCTTTTTTGAGTACACCCTTCCCTATTCGGCGACCCTCCGACGTGAGGGTATATAGACCGTCATCGTTTTTAATGACATATCCAGCGGCCATGACTTTTTTCAGGTGGTAGGTAAAGAGTTTATTGTCGATATCATCAGGCTTCAATTCGCCAAAGCGCATGCTTGGCGCAAACGCGAGCTGGTAAACGATAGAGCGCTGAATATGATGGTCGAGCATAGCTTTAGTATAGCAAGAGAGTACTGCTTGCTTGCGATTTTGTTATAAAAAGGATATGATAACTTTACTTTTGGGGCGATTGTCTTCAAGGGAGTTCTGTAAGAAGTGTGACTCATGAGGGAGTTGAGATGGATTTTAATGAAGATTTTAAATCGATCGTAGAGCACTCCCTTGGGGACTACGATTTTCGTAAGCAGTTCCGGCCAAACGTCGTCCACTACGCGCATAACCCTACAGCCGGACTGGAAGCTGAGGCAAAGGAAGTCTCCCTATGGCTATTTGAGAATGGGGTGTGGACTGATTCGCAGCGTACGATCAAGGTGATTGCACCGGCAGGAGAGGACAATCCGCTTCGCGTACTCTATCCACTCACCGGTCGCCCGGCATCGCAGAGTGGCAGGCTAAAGGTGAAGTACAACCTAGATTCGAGTGCTCGAATCTGGATAAGAGGACGCGGAGAGAATATCGATATTCGCCCGACAAGTCAGTTCGAAGATGAAAACGAGATCTTGCGCGTCGTTCAGTTGCTTTGTGCCGTAAGGCGAGGAGCAGCCACTTCTTAATAGAGAACCCCGCAGCTGTTATGGCTGCGGGGCTATTAAATTCTTATGCTTGTTATTTACGAAATACGCGAGTAGGCTATGGTATATGGAATTTTCCGAAGAGCAACTATTCGCGCAGCTTGAGCGTGAGATACCGACCGACCTCGGCGTATGGCGTCAGATGCTCCTGGATTTTTATCAAGACACACTGGTGAATATATGTGAGATTGCGCCGAATGCCACGGGCAAGGAACTTGACGTGACGAACGATGAAGACATACGTGATATCGGAACGATCCTGCGCGAAGTCATGCTCAACAATTGGTCTCACATTCCTCTCGCTCCCATGGAAGGCGATATGGTATCGGCAAAAGGCGAGAGCGTCTTCCAGTTGTTCGACACGGAAACAAAGTCTTTTGATATCGAGTGGTTTAGCGGCGCCATCGAGGGTAGGCTTGAAGGTATCGATGTGCAGCCCTACATTGATGAGACGTGTTTCTTGGGCGCCTCGGAGGATAAAGATATAGAGGAGCTAGACTTCGAGCGGTATATTCGGCCATTTGGTCTTCACTTGGTGTTGCGGGATGCGAGGTTCATTGGAGGTGAGGAGCCGGAATTTGATCAAAAGTCTCGTCTTTATATTCCACTGCAATATTCAGCTACCAAATTATCAACTGTTCCTATAGGCTAAATAAATATGGCAAATCCAGAACTACCTTTTTTTGAAGAGAAATCACATCAGCCGTTATCTAGTGAGGCTATTGATCGTATGCAAGAAGATGATTGGCAGGAGTTTTGCGCCGACGCCGTTGCTGCCGAAGAGGCAATGGCCGGATATAGTCCTCAAGACGAACATACGGTTAAATTGGTAGTGGCGCGTTCATGCGAGCTTGGCGAAAAGTTTGGCTGGGAATACTATGGCAACCGCAGCCAGGTGCTCGGGCTAGCTTATTCGGGTGAGAGTGTGGCGAATGATGAAAATAGCGACCTTATTCCCTTTAGTACGGACAGCGTGGCGTTTCACGGCATCGACATTCACTATATTAACGGGCGCTGGCAGGCGGTGCTTGAGTTTTATGTATCACAGCAAGGCGGCGAGCTGCCAAATGGATTCTACTATGTCCCTCCCGACAGACATCATTTAATGGAGCTCAAGGTTGAACCTGAAGGCGATGACGATCCAGACAAAGAGGCTATCTCGACAATCACTCTCCTTGAGCGGCAGGTAGAAGCGGCGGGTGATTTTGTGATGCATGGCGATTTTGCATCGATGCCGCCAGAAGTTCAGCGTG
>CAMLGO010000047.1 GCA_946479665.1 uncultured Candidatus Saccharibacteria bacterium | reverse complement strand
GGAAACCGATGATAAAATGGCACTAAAACCGATGAACTGCCCTCATCATACGCAGATATTTGCTAGTAAACCGCGTAGCTACAAAGATATGCCGGTGCGATTTCTTGAAACGACAACTGATTACCGGGACGAAAAAACCGGTGAGTTGGGTGGTCTAAATCGTGTTCGTTCTCTGACTCAGGATGATAGTCATGTCTTTTGCCGTAATGATCAGATTGAAGAGGAAATTAATGGTCTGCTTGCGAGTGTGCGCGAGCTCTACAAGACTATCGATATGAAACTTCGCGTTCGCCTGAGTTATCGTGATGATAGTGATGGCTATCTTGGCGATATGGACTTATGGGAATCGGCGCAACAGCAGCTAAAGAATGCTGTCATTGCGAATGAACTTGAGTACTTCGAACAAGAGGGTGAGGCTGCGTTTTACGGTCCAAAGATCGACTTCATGGCGACGGATGCGCTTGGTCGTGAGCATCAACTTGCAACTGCGCAGCTTGATTTTGTGCAGCCGGGCCGTTTTGGTTTGCAGTATACCGATGCCGAGAGCAATAGTCAGACACCGGTAATGATCCATTGTGCGCTGCTTGGTTCGATCGAGCGTTTCCTGAGTGTCTTTATTGAACATACTGCCGGCTGGTTTCCACTTTGGTCTGCTCCGGAGCAAATTCGCATTCTGACAATCAACGATACGGTGCTTGATTATGTAGAAGAGGTCGAGGCGGTGCTTCGAGAGATCGTTCTTATGAAACCAGTCAGATATAACGAACTTCGCTTTACTCGTGATGATCGTAATGAAAGCCTCGGTAAGAAGATCCGTGAAGCAACTACCTGGAAAATTCCTGTGCAGCTAATTGTTGGCCCACAAGATAAGCAGTCGCGTGAAGTGAGTGTTCGTACGCAGGCGGGTGAGAAAAAAGTGATACTCGATCAGTTGGCCGAGTATCTTAAGGGTTTGTAGGTATGACAAAACCGGTCATTGCTGTCGATGTTGATGATGTTCTAGCGGTCGAAAACGAAACGGTTCGCCTGTTCGCTAATGCCCGTTACGGCCATACACATACTGCCGAGGACTACCTTACTCCGGGCAACTACTGGGGGTACTGGGAGGATTTGCAGGAGGTCGATTCAACAGAGGGGGCTCGTCGCTACGCCGAGTATCTCGCCTCCGGTCAAAAGGAGTCACTTGCCGTAATGGACGGGGCGCTCGAAACGCTACAGTGGCTAAAAGAGCATTTTACACTGGTGATTGTGACGTCGCGTGAGGCACACCTTGTTGAGATAACTCAACAGTGGCTGTCGCGCCATTTTCCGGATATTTTCGACGATATTGCTTTCGTTGCGATATGGACAGGCAATGTCAAAGGTTCGAAGGCGGCGGTATGCCAAGAACTACAGGCCGAGTATTTGATCGATGACAATATTGAACACCTGCGTCTCGCGAGTGACTGCAAAATCAAAGGCTTGTTGTTTGGTGATTATGGCTGGAGTAAGAGTCGCGACTTGCCAATTCACGCGACACGCGTTAGCGACTGGATGGCCGTGAAAGAGTATTTTTCGTATGTTGCAGGGTAGTGAGTTTCGCGAGGCCGTGTATACGCTCATGGCACAAGTACCCGAGGGCCAGGTAACAACATATGGGGATCTGGCAGGTCTGGCTGGGCATGCACATGCTGCCCGTATTGTTGGCGGTATGGCGCATTATGGCCCGGTGGACCTACCATGGCATCGTTTAGTGAATCGCTTCGGTGGTCTTGCGAGTGGTTTTCATGGCGGGCGCGAAGCGCAAGAGCAGCTACTTCTTCAAGAGGGGGTGACATGTACAAATTACATCGTTGATAATTTTGTAGAAAAACGATGGAGGTTTGACATATGACCGTGCAACTCCCTTTGGTGGTTATTGTAGGTCCGACGGCTAGTGGAAAGACCGGGCTGGCCATTGAACTTGCCGAGAAGTATAACGGCGAAATTATCTGTGCCGATTCTCGGACTATCTATAGAGGTATGGATATCGGCACGGCCAAGCCGACTCTAAAGGAACGTCAGGGAGTTGTACATTGGGGGCTTGATCTCGTTGAGCCGGGCGAGGCCTTTAGTGCTGCTGATTTCAAGGCGTATGCCGATGGTAAGATTGCCAATATTCGCAGCCGTGAAAAGGTGCCGTTTTTAGTAGGCGGCACGGGACTGTATGTTGATGCAGTTATTTTTAATTACCAATTTGGTACTACGGCCGATCCTGTTCTCCGTATAGAGCTTGAACAACTGACAATCAAAGAGCTACAAGAATATTGTATTAACAACAACATAGAATTGCCCGAGAATAGGCTGAATAAACGCTATTTGATACGCGCGATTGAGCAAAAAGGCACGAACCGTAAGCGTGATAAGACAGTAGAAAAAGATACTATAGTTGTTGGAATAGCTACAGATAGAGATGTATTACGAACACGAATTAAACAAAGGTCTGAACAATTTTTTGACAATGGCGTTGTTGAAGAGGCAACTATGTTGGGCAAAAAATATGGCTGGGGGAGTGAGGCTATGACCGGAAATATCTATCCGTTGATCCATCGCTATCTTAAAGGTGAGTTGAATCTCGAAGACGTCAAAGATAAAAATACAACACTCGATTGGCGGCTTGCTAAGCGACAAATGACATGGCTCAGGCGTAATCCTGAAGTGAAATGGCTGTCGTTAATAGATGCAAGAGTCTATCTAGAGAGTGTACTCGCCAAGACCAGATAACCGTGGTATTATAGAACACGAAAGTTATTCCGAGGTAGACATGATTGACGCACTATTTGGTTCAAAAACTCGAGTAAAATTACTACACCTGTTTCTTAATCATCCAGGCCAGTCTTTTTATGTTCGTGAAATTACCCGAACAATTGACGAACAAATCAACTCTGTCCGTCGCGAACTTGCCAATATGTTAAATGTCGGTATTATCACAAGCGATAGTGCGGATAATAAATTGTACTACGAAGTGAATCAACGTTACGAGCACTATGTGCCGCTTCGAGCGATCTTTGCCGATCAGCATATTGAAGCAACGCCGGAAACCACCCTTGCCAATACGTGGCACGATGAGCTTAAGCAGCTTCCTGGTGTGCGTCTTGTACTGACTGCAGGTGTACTTGTAAAAGGCTCGACGAGTGCTGTTGATATTCTTCTTGTCGGCGATGTTCAGTCGGCCAAACTGAAGAAGGTCATGAAAGACATTGAGAAACACGAAGGGCGGGAGTTGAACTACAGCCTCTTATCATACGATGAGTTCTATTATCGTCTGAGCGTTCGTGATAAATTTATTACAGAGATACTAAACGGCAACCATGCAGTCCTCGTTGATACGGATGCCATACTGTCAGACCAGAGCAAATAAGGAGATATAGAATGTTTGATATTGAATACAAAGGTGGAAATACGGTTATTATTGCGACAAAGAAGTCGACCGCTGTATTTGACCCGAAATCATCGCTAGTTGGATTGAAAGACGTTGTTGTTAAGGACGCGGTTGAAATTGCTACCGAATCTCGTTTTGCGCTTAATAGTCCGACTGCAAAGCTACACATTGAAGGGCCAGGCGAGTATGAAGTTGGCGATTTTTCTATTCGTGCAACTGGAGCAACTCGTCACATTGATACGCCCGACACAGAGCCTCTTTCGACAATGTATCGAATTGAAATTGGCGATGTTCGCGTGGCGGTGATCGGCAATATTGCCGGCAAATTAAGCGAGGATCAGCTAGAAAGCCTGGGTATTATCGATCTGTTGGTTCTGCCTGTCGGTGGTGGTGGTTACACGCTTGATGCGACAAGCGCTGCATCAATTGCGCGTCAAATTAGTCCAAAGGTGGTTATTCCTGTGCATTATGCCGATTCCACACTCCAGTATGAGGTGCCGCAAGATACACTAGAGGTCTTTACGAAAGAGCTTGCCGCTCCTGTTGAAACGGTGACGAAATACAAAGTGAAGTCAATTGCCTCTGTTCCTCAGACACTCACGGTTGTCGAGGTGACTCGCAGTTAATTATTGTGCACTTTAGGCTCAAGTAACAAAAAACCTCCCGTTCGGGAGGTTTTTATATAAAAGGATAATTTAGCTGGCTTTTGCCAAGATGCCTTTTTTCTTTAGCGTACGAATAGCCTGAGTACTCAAGATCATCGTTACTTTCTGGCCATCAACTTCAAAAGTCTTCTTTTGAAGGTTTGGCTTAAAGACGCGCTTTGTGCGACGCAAAGAGAAGCTGACATTGTGGCCAAATTGTTTGCCTTTTCCGGTGAGTTCACATCGTGCTGCCATATTGATTACTTCCACTTATTTTTTACAATCTGTATCAGTATACCGTTTGTGGCGTCTTTCGTCAAGGTGAAGCTGACTTTACTAGATTTACTCCGTGGCTTTTGGTTATGCTTGGGATATACAAAACACTAGGAGATAATAAGGAAAGACTATGACATACGAACCACAAGCTCATGATACCCAGATTGCTATAATGCGTCATCTGCTATTCACGCCGTCAGCGACATTTGCCGATATCCAAAAAGCAACTGATCTTACAAGTGATCATTTCAATTTTCATATTAAGCGGCTCGTTCAAGAGCACTATGTTCAAAAGGACGATAGGGCATATAGCTTGACCGGTAAGGGCAAAGAATATGCCAATCGCATGGATACTGATGAAAATGAGATAGAAAAGCAGCCTAAGGTATCGATCGTAGTGACGCTTGAGCGCACGAACGCGGCGGGTGAACGGGAGTTCTTATACCAGCAACGCCTTAAAAATCCTTATTATGGCTTTTGGGGGCGGCTTGGTGGCAAGATGCGCTGGGGTGAGACGGTTATTGAGGCTGCCGAGCGTGAATTACTTGAAGAGACTGGCATGACAGCCGACTTTACATACAAATTACTCTACCACAAGCGTGATTTTGATAAGCAATCGGGCAAGCTACTTGAGGATAAGATATTTTTATGTGTGTATGCAACTGAGTTTAGTGGTGAATTGGTTGAGAAGTTCGAAGGCGGCTACAACCGATGGATGACCCAGGCTGAATTTCACCAACAAGCAAAGCGATTTGAGAGCGTCGATGAATTCATGGACCTTATGGATCAAGGGGTGACATTCGCGGAAAGGGAGTTTTACTATGACAAATCAGAGTACTAGTAGCTCGGGTATCGCTGCGAGAGTCGATGACTTGATGGCACTGAGTCGGGTTGTGAATAAGTTCATTAACGTTAAGCGGGCGACGATTCGTGGCGATCGGCATGAGACCGACGGTGAGCATACACTTCATCTCCAATATATTTCCGTTGCATATGCAGCGAAGTATCACCCAGATCTCAACATAGGAAAGGTATCTCTTTATGGTCTCGTGCATGATTTTGTCGAAGTATATGCCGGCGACGTCAATAGCCTTAATGCGACGCCCGAAATGCTCGCGCGCAAAGAGATGAGCGAGAAAGCTGCGTTTGCAACGCTCGAAGTCGAGTTGGGCGGCCTTTGGCCTCAGTTCGTCGGCTATATTGAGGAGTATGAATCACTTGCTACAAAAGAGGCTCGCTTTGTGAAGTGCTTTGATAAATGCGACCCATCGTTCACTCATTATGAAAATGCGGGCGGCGCACTACTGAAGATGGGGGTTGTCGATCGAGATGAATTTCATGTACTATGCGCCGCGGTTAAGGAAAGAATGAGTAATTACGCGCACGAGTTTCCTGATGTCCTGGCTGTGCGCGAAGAATTGCTTCAAAGGGTCGCCGATGCTACGTACACTCCTGTATAATAAGTAGCGTATGGATATTGTTTACATTGGCATTGTCATAGGTGTCATTCTTCTATCAATGACACTTCACGAGGCGATGCATGCTTTCATGGGGTACTTCCTTGGCGATGACACTGCCAAGCGGGAAGGGCGATTAACGCTCAATCCGATCAAGCATATCGATCCTTTTTTGACGCTTTTGCTCCCTATTGCGCTGGCCATTGCCGGTCTCCCTATCTTTGGTGGTGCAAAGCCAGTGCCGTTTAATCCCGATCGCGTTCGCTATGACGAATGGGGCGCTGCCCTGGTTGCGATAGCTGGCCCATTTACTAACCTTTTAATTGCTTTTGTCGCATCTGGTGCGCTCGTTTTAACGACGGGCAGTATTTCGATCGATGGCACTCTTCTCAATCAGGTTTTAGGTACAGTAGTAATGGTAAACCTAGGCTTCTTTGTCTTTAATATGATTCCATTGCCGCCACTTGACGGCTCTCGTGTACTGTATGCCTTGGCACCGGAATTTGTCCGTCGCGGTATGGAAGCGCTGGAGCGCATGGGTATCATTGTTATCTTCGCAATTGTTCTCATT
>CAMLGO010000046.1 GCA_946479665.1 uncultured Candidatus Saccharibacteria bacterium | reverse complement strand
TTAATTGAGAATAACCGATAATCATTGAGCGAGGGTAGGGTATATGTTTCAACTAGATGATAAATTTTTAGCAGATATTGGCCTTAATGAACTTCCGGAAGATCAGAAGCAAGCATTTTTACAGCACATCTACGAAGAACTCGAACTACGGGTTGGTACGAAGCTTTCCGAGGGTTTGAGTGATCAGCAGCTGGAAGAGTTCGAAGCGATTATCGATCGAAAAGACGATGCGATTGTAGCCTGGCTCAATCAGCATGCGCCGAACTATCATACCGATGAGACGTTTGGTCGTTTGCAGCAAGCGACACAGGCCGATCCCAATGATCCTGGCCTGCGCGCTGAATACGCTGCAACAAAGTGGCTCGAGGTGAATCGACCTGACTATCGACAGGTAGTGGCGCAGGTGCTTGATGAGCTCAAAAAAGAGATCATTGGTAACCGCGATAAGATTCTTGGCTAGTCAATATAGCCGCGCATAAAGGCTGCGCTGTCCATCGTGCGGCCGCTTGGAGCAATAAGCTCATCAATTGAAAGAAATGCACCATCTTGGCAGAGAATGTCGAGAGGTGTATTTTTTTCGTGTGAGACGTGGGCTTTGGTGATAATGACGGGTGCGCCATGAATGGTAAGTTTTGTCTTTGGGAAGCCGATGTGGGCGCGAACGAGCCGTTCAGCTGCTTGGGCGGAGACAGCGTTTGGGTCGAGCAGCGCATCTTGCTTCTGCAGGAGCTGGCAGTAGACTGCGCGTGACTCATCTTGTTCGATGGGTTGCAGTTCGCCACTCATGATCTGTGGCAATACCTCGAGGAGGAGGTCGGTACCGATGGTGGCTAGCGTGTGATAGAGTTCGAGGCGCGTTTCGGTGCCATGTAGCGGGTATTCTTTTGCTGCGTAAACTGGGCCGGCGTCCATTTTAGCCGATAATTGCATAATTGAAGTGCCTGTAACGGCATCGCCATTTTTGATGGCTGATTCGATTGGCGATGGGCCGCGGTAGAGTGGCAGAAGCGATGGGTGAAGGTTAATAATCCCAGGGGAGAATAGGTCGATGATCGACTGCGGGATGATTTTGCCATAGCTGACGAGCACGCCGACGGGGTGGTCGAGGGCTTTGATGGCGTCTGCAATGTCGCTGAGTTTTTGCGGTTGAAGAACGGGAATGTTGTGACGTTCGGCAACTACTTTAATACTTGGTGGTACCAGCTTTTGCCCGCGGCCTTTACGGCTATCTGGCTTGGTAACGACGGCTGCAATTGAATAACCGGCTTCGATCAGGCCGGTAAGGGCGGTGAGGCTAAAGTCCTCAGTCCCAAAGAATACGAGAGTCTTTGATGTGTTCGTCATAATTGAGTGGTTGTAGCTCGCCTTTCTCGTCGAGAGTATAAAACGCTTCGGTGTTGTCACGGATATGGTCGATAAAAACAATGCCATTGGTGTGGTCAACTTCGTGTTGAATGACGCGAGCGAGGAAGCCTTCGGCACGAAGGCGGACTTCGTTGCCATCAACATCGAGGGCCTTGACGCGGATCTTCGTATGACGCGGAACCTTGCCGTAGACGTGGCTGACACTCAAGCAGCCTTCGTAGTCGTATTCAACTTCGCCTTCATACTTCAGGATTTCGGGATTGATCAGGGCGGTGAAGTCGCGGCATGATTTATCATCAAAATCACTACGGACAATAACTGCACGTTCGAGGCGGTCGATCTGCACGGCGGCAAGTGCGGCGCTGATCTCGTGTGGACGAGAATCTTCCCAGTCGAGAGCGGCTGATGTCATGTCATCGATGAGCTTAACGGTATCGTCAGTTACAACGTGAACTTTTGTTGATTTTGTACGCAAGTGAGCGTTCGGCAGGGTTATGATGTCTTCTTTTTTCATTTACCCTAGTATAACAGATGTCAGAGCAGGCTGGTAGGGTCGAGTTCGGACTGCCAGTGAGTCGCCGGCACATATGCGAGGGCATCGATGAGGTGTTGTCGTTTTGGAGACTTGAGCGTTAGCTGCCAGCGATAGGTGTCGTGTTGGCGCTCATAGAACGATGGGGTTGGGCCAAGAATTTGGACATCGGCATGAACGTGGCTGCGAAGGAGCTTCGCGATTACTTGAGCGTTTTTGATGGCAGCAGCTTCGGTTTTGTAGATACAAGTGAGCTTGAGAAGATGAACAAAAGGCGGGAAGTGTCCGTGTTGGCGTTCGGCAATCGTCGTGGTATAAAAGTGATCATAATCCTGAGCTAGCCCATCGGCGACTGCCGGGTGGGTTGGCTGGTAGCTTTGAACAATAACATTCGTCGGATGATGTGATCTTCCGACGCGGCCGACTACCTGGGCGAGTAGCTGGAAGGTGCGCTCGCTTGATCCAAAATCAGGCAGGCTGAGACCGGCATCGGCCTGGATGACGCCGACCGTGCGTAGCTTTGGAAGGTCGAGCCCTTTGGCAATGACCTGCGTGCCGATAATAATATCGATCGTACCGTCGTAGAGTTCGCTATATTTTTGTTCAACTGATTCGCCAGATTCGCTGTCGCCATCGAAGCGCATAATTACTTTATCCGGGAATAGTTTGCGCAGTTCTGCTTCGATAAGCTTGGTGCCGATGCCTTTATGGATAATGTTGGCGTGGTGACATTCTGGACAGCTGGTTGGCACCCTGTCGGTATGACCACAAATATGGCAGCGTAGGTGGTGCTTATCGGTATGTAGAGTGAGTGGAACGAAGCAGCGTGGGCATATTGCTTGCCAACCGCAGTTTTCGCATAAGGTTGTGCTGGCGCTACCGCGACGATTATGGAAGATGAGCGCTTGGTTGCCGGCTGCAGATGTTTCTTCCAATTGAGAGAGTAGTATGTCTGATAAAAAGCGTTGACGCTTGAATGATTGTCGCTTTGTCATATCGACAAGCGTGATAGTCGGAGCAACGGCGCCATCCTTGGCACGCTCTTGCATACGAATAATTGGGCGACCTGATTGAGATGCCAGGTAGTGGTCGGCAATGGTTGGCGTGGCGCTACCGAGAACAAGCTTTGTATTGTGGTAGCGGGCGAGCATGCTAGCGGCACGCAGTGCTGAGTAGCGCGGCGCTTGCTCTTGCTTGAAGCTTGGTTCATGGGCCTCATCGATAACGATCAATCCGACCTTAGCGAGAGGAAGAAAAAGGGCAGAGCGCGGCCCGATAACGACGCGTGGTGACTGGCCGATAAGTACGTCACGCCACGCCTGGTGCCGCTCGGCCTCGGTCTGACGCGAGTGGGCAAGCGTGATAGTGTCGAAGTGATGCGAGAACTCGTCGACGAGTTGTGATGTGAGGGCGATTTCGGGCACAAGTACAATGACGGATTCGCCACGAGCGAGGGCTCGTCTGGCCAGTTCGATATAGACATGTGTTTTGCCAGAACCGGTAACGCCGTGCAGGAGGGCTGATCCGGGTGTCATGTGTTCAATTGTGTCGATTGCCTCTCGCTGCTCTTTAGTGAACACAATAGTTGTTCGATCTCGCAAAGATTCTCGAGGTGATGGCGTGCGTGAGCGACGATTCTTTTGTAGCCCGCGAGGGAGTATTGTTTGCAGAACGGTTGCAAGATGAGTGGCGTAATATTCACTAAGCCATAAAGCGAGTGATACGAGGGACTTAGGGAGTGGCGTGGTTTCGATGGATGAAGTGATTGGTTTCGTGTCGTAACTCGGTTTAGTTACCTCGCGCAGAACGATGCCTATGAGGCTTTTTTTGCCAACTTCAATACTAACGATCTGTCCCGGTTGCAGCGGCTCGAGCGAGCTATAGGTAAAAAACGCACTGCTAGCGCGAATAATTTGATTTGGTGCCACCTCGTAGTAGTGCATACGTTTTAGTATACTGCGTATAACCTGCTAAACTAAAACATATGTATTTTGAAAGTCGCGCCCAAGCAGGGCAGATATTAGCCGGGCAGCTCGCTCCGCAGTACCGCTATGAGAACTGCGCTGTCGTTGCACTCAGTGACGGTGCCGTTCAGGTGGGCGAGCAGATTGCCGAGGCACTTCACTGTATTCTGACGATGTTGCTGATTGAAGACATTCAAATTCCTGGCGAAGGACTTAGCTTCGGCGGCGTCTCACAGAGCGGTGGATTTACATACAACGGTATGTTTAGCGCTGGTGAGGTAGAAGAATACGCGAGTGAGTTTCATGGCTATCTTGAAGAGCAAAAGCGCGAAGCGTTTCAGCGGATCAATCGCTTACTTGGCGACGGGGGCGTGATCGATAGCGATATGTTGCGCGATCATACGGTGATTCTCGTTGCCGACGGCATTGATAACGGGGCGGCAATTGATGTAGCGCTCGATTTCCTGAAGCCAATCCGCATTCAAAAATTGATTGTCGCTACACCGGTCGCGACGATTCCGGCTGTTGATAAGCTGCACATGGCGGCCGACGAGCTGCATATTCTTGATGTCAAGGAGAACTTCATGGGAACCGATCATTACTACGAGCAAAATGACATCCCGTCGCACGAAGAGACGATCGCCAAGATTAATCAGATTGTGCTGAATTGGCGTTGAAACTAGCGTCTAAAAAGTGTAGAATAGATAACAACAGAAGAGTCAGTGAGTAAACAAGGGAATTTATGTTAGACGTTTTTATTACCTCTCGGGTGCGAAGAAAAATTGTGGTGGTGTATGCCAAATATCCTGATTTTCACACTCACGTACGAGGACTTGCAAAGCTTATTAAAGAAGATCCGGGCAATATCCAGCGCGAACTAAAGCGACTTGAGAAAGTTGGTTTTCTCAGCAGTGAGAAGCAGGGCAATACGAAGATCTACTCAACCAATAAACAGTTCCCAATTTTTAAGGAGCTGCAGAGTATCGTGATTAAGTCACAGCAGCAAGCCGGCCGACCAAAACGTCCAACCACTGATTTGTAAATGAAGCTATTTGATGAAATTTTAAAAGCTCGCGGTCTTAGCGGTAAGACTCGGGAGCTTTTTTTATCACCAAGCTATGAGGCGAAGCACGATCCATTTCTGCTGCCCGACATGGACAAGGCCGTCGAGCGGCTTGTTCGGGCGCACGAAAAGCAAGAGAAGATAATGATCTACGGTGACTATGATATCGATGGCTTGACGGCGACGACTGTTTTGCTGGATGCGTTTGAGAGCTTTGGCTTTGAGCATGTTGACGCTTTTATCCCAAATCGATTTGTTGAAGGCTATGGGCTGACGGTTGATGCGGTTGAAAAAATTGCTGCTACTGGTGCGCGGCTGATCGTGACGGTTGATTGTGGCAGTCTGAGCGAGAAAGAAATTGTGCGGGCGAATGAGCTTGGCGTTGATGTGATCGTCACCGATCACCACAACGTGGCGCCAGTTCAACCGCCAGCTATCGCGGTGATTAACCCGAAGCGGCCTGATCATCAGTACCCATTTATTGATCTCGCGGGCGTTGGCGTGGCCTTCAAGCTCGTACAGGCGCTACAAACGAGACTCGACGGACTCGAAATTGGGCAGGAAAAGTGGCTGCTTGATCTTGTGGCACTTGGGACGGTGTGTGATGTTGTGACGCTGGTTGATGAAAATCGCGCGAATGTATATTGGGGGTTAAAGGTGCTAGCGAAGACGCGCCGTCCGGGCCTTCGCGCGCTGATGGCAGTGGCGGGTGTGGAACCCGAGAAGGTGAATGCCAGGAGTCTTGGGTTTGGACTAGGGCCACGCATGAATGCGGCTGGCCGGCTTGAAACGGCGCAACATGCACTCGATATGCTGCGGGCAGCCGATCCGATGGAGGCACTTGAAAAGGCGCAGCAACTGGATGCGCTGAACCTTGCGCGCCGTGCAGATCAAGATAAGATTTTTAAAGCTGCTATCATTCAGGCAGAACAGCATAAAAACGACGATGTATTAGTAGTGAGTTCACCCGGCTGGAACCATGGCATTATTGGAATTGTAGCAGCGAAACTGCTTGAGCGATATAAAAAACCCACCTATGTTCTTGAGGAAATGGGCGACGAAGCGAAGGGCTCAGCGCGCAGCTACGGCGACTTCAGTGCTGCCGATGCAATCCGTGCGAGCGACGACATCATTACGAAAGGTGGCGGACACAAGCTAGCAGCTGGTGTCACGATGCCGACGAAAAATATTGACGCATTTCGCAAACGAGTGAATGAATTTTATCGCTCAAAAGAGCTATTCAATCAAGCTGCCTTACTTCTGCCGAAAGCTGACGTGACGGCGGATTTTGAGCAGGTGACAGATGAGCTTATTGGACTGCTCGATACGCTCGAACCATTTGGAAATGGCAATCCGCAGCCGGTACTTAAAAGTGAGAATGTGCTGGTGACTGGCCTGCGGCGCATGGGGGCCGATGCGCAGCACGTGAAGCTTGAGCTGCAGGACGGCACAAATCGAAAGCTGCAGATGCTAG
>CAMLGO010000045.1 GCA_946479665.1 uncultured Candidatus Saccharibacteria bacterium | reverse complement strand
TTTAAGGGCTTTAGCAGCATACTTTGCCGTCGCGCCGGTTGTTACGACGTCATCTATTAGCAAATAGCACGCAGAGGTATTAATCCCTTTTGCCCTAAAGGCTCGCTTTGCCTGTGCTATCCGCACAGATCGGCTCGCCTCACGCTGCTTTGTCTGAGTTATCCGAACAAGCGAAGAGGCGGCAACAGGACGCCTCACACGTCGACCAAGTGCTTTCGCAAGCAACCGTGTGTGATCGTAGCCCCTCTGTCGAATATGTGTAGCGATAGTCGGCACTGGCACGATGATTACGTTTTCAGGCAGGTCAGGCAATATAGCGGCGAGTAAGTTAGCCATAGTCTTATGTGCCTCTCGCGCTCTCTCAAACTTATACTGGTTGATGAGCTCCTCCAAAACACCCGACCGTTCGCCAACGCACCACGTACGCGAATAGGGGACACGGCAGCGACCGCACGTTCTCGATACTCCTACTGGACGCCCGCAGCCAATGCAGCCCGAAAATGCTTCACTAATGATGTCGTATTTACAATCTTCACATAACAGACCTTGTAATTTTCCACATCCACAACAGGGGTGTGGAGCTATAAAAGACAGTGCCATATCGATCATTGTGTTTTTTACGTTTAAGGCCTTCCTTTCATTGATTATAGCGTACATATTGGTTATACTGATAGAGACTATTTGTCAATAGAGCCTAGAGAAAAGTGGAGGATATCATGGCACGGAAACAAAACGACGACTTGCTCATCGAGGACGAACTCGCTGCAGCATTCCTGAACGACGAAGACCTAACAACGACTGACCAAACCGCAGCCGCAGTACCATCAGCAGAAGAAAACTGGGACGAAGCAGAGGATGATTTTCCTGGCCAACTCGCAGTTGATGTGTACGAAACTGACGAACGCCTTGTTGTTAAGGCACGTACAGCAGGTGTTAACAAAGAAGATCTTGATGTAAGCATCAGCGATGGCATTCTAACAATCAGCGGTACACTAAGTAGCGGTGACGACACAGATGCAACTCACTGGCACATTCAAGAATGCTACTGGGGCGAATTCAGCCGCACACTAGCACTTCCTGTTGCCGTAAAAGAAGATGAAGTAGAAGCAGTCCTTAAAGACGGTGTTCTCTCAATCAGCTTCCTAAAGGTGAAACAAGAACAAGCTAAGAAGATTCAGATTCTTTAATAGAAGACGATCACATACAAAAACGACCCTAGCGAGAGGGTCGTTTTTAATATGCACACTTTCTAAGCACGAAAGATCCAGTCACTATCTACCGCCTTCTCGTCACAGGGCAGAGTGGGGGGTGAAGATATTGCCAGGCATATAGTACTTTTGCCATAAAAATACCCCGCCAATGAGGCGGGGTATTTAGGTTTGCTTAATGCAGTACTAAGCAGTGGCACCGGTGCCCGTTAGGCCCTTAAGTACGAAGTTCACGATAGCGAAGGCAAGTACAGCTACGATGATACCGACGATAGCGTACATGATCGTATTCTTTGCTGATGTTACAGCACTGCTGTCACCACCTGAAATAGTGTAGCGAATACCACCGATGATCAGCATGATGACGCTGATTGCACCAATGATAAAGAGAAGGATGTTTACGATTGTCGTAAAGATACCGCCACCACCAAAGAGAGTGGTTGGTGTGTTTGAACTGCCTTTAGCACAGTCGAGACCATCAGTAATGGTAGTCTGCGAATCACAGGCAGCGTTTGCAGCTGGGGCAGGTGCTAATGCAACCGCACCAAAGGCAAGAACAGGCACTGCAAGTAGGCTCGCAAGCATTGTCTTAATAGTTTTAGTCATTTCGTTCGTTTCCTTTCGTTATAGAATCTATCTAAAGTTATACCAGATACACCGTTATTTGTTAAGGGTTTAAAGAATCTTAAACGCCTTTAGGACAAAGTTGACGATAGCGAATGCAAGAATAGCGACGACAAGTCCGATGATCGAGTACATCAGCGTGTTCTTCGCAGCCGTTACCGAGCTCGCATCACCACCGGAAGTCGTGTAGCGAATACCAGCAACGATAATCATAATCACCGAAATAGCACCTAGGATAAAGAGCAGGGTGTTGACAAGTGGCGTAACAATCTTGCCGACCGTCTCTCCCTTCGTGTCTTTGCAGACCGCTGTATCGGTTTTTCCGGCACATTCTTGGAATACATCGACCGCACCTGCTGCTGTTGGCACAGCAAGCCCAGCCACGCCGAACACCAATGCGGCGCTGATAATAATTTGCTTTATATTCTTCATATTAAAACCTTCCCGCAACGAATTGCGTAATAACAAATGCCAGCCCAATGACCACGATACCGATAACCGAGTATAGAATCATATTCTTAGCCTTCTTTATCGCTCCGGCGTCACCACTGGAGGTGGTATACGTATAGCCAGCAATAATAATCACGATCACTGCCACAATTCCGGCGACCACGTAAACGATATTTAGAATACTCCCTATGCCGGCAGTGCCGTCGACTTTCGGAATATTTAATTCGTCAGCATTAAGTGTCTGAGCAAGTGTTTTGAGTAACTGCATTATTTTATTATCCCCGCTACTAAGTTGACAATTGCGATTGACGCAATAGAAATGACTAGTCCGATAACGGCATTAAGTAGGGTAGTACGCCCTTTGGCCGCACCATCCGAACCGCCAGCGGTCATAAAGATGAAACCGCCATAGATGATAAAAGCGACACATATATAACCAACGAGGTGCAGCATGATCTCAATAATATTAAGGATGATCGTCCAGATGTATCGCTGTAGTCCATCTTCCTTACCAGGAGAGTTAAATTCGCTTGGACTCTTTAATTTTTTGCAATCACTGTCACTCTGCAGCCCCTTGTACCAAGGTGGAATAGAAAGAATATTTCCGCCCGTACAAGCTGCAGAAGCAGTCTGGGGCGCTAAGGTAGTAAACGCCACACCGCCCACGGTTGAGGCGAAGACGATAGCAAATAGCCAATTTTTCATCTGTTTCATATATTTTCCTTTTCCTTAACCAAACAATCCACCAGGGATCAAGAAGTTAGTAACAGCATACATTAATGCGTAGGCGATCAGACCAATGACAACATTCGTGATGATTGCCATGGCTTTTTTTGTCTGCTCGCTACTATTACCAGCCGAGGTATAGAGGATAGAGCCATATACAATACCACCCACGGCGAGGATACCGACGCCAGCCGTCATAATATTAATGGCGAGCTTTAAAATGCCGAATACTCCGGAGTTATTAACATCACCACCTTTACCATCTTCCTTACAGTTGATTATAGATGTCGCTACGCCGCCACACGCAGCGAACGCCGCCGGAGCTACGACAAATGAGCCAACTCCTAGTAATAGTGCAAAAGTAATTATTGTTTGTTTTATCTTCATACTACTTAATAAAATACGATAAAACACCCCGAGTGGCAAGTGCTTCACCATAAGAATAAGCAAAATACTATTGCTTTTTTCAGCAATATAGTGTATAAATAAGACAAATCACCAACGTTTTTAGCGCCCACATAAGTGTGCAAGGAACAAACAATATGGCTCAAGATCGATTCGAAAAACCAAATATCACCGCAGAGGCGTTGCCTCACACTGGTAAACTTGAGGGCGATCTCCAAGAGCTGCCACTTACCGAAGGGACTCCTTCTATCCAGGAGTTTAATGATCTTGATACCGGAGAGTTAGGACAAGTACTACCTGCGCCAGAAACGTCCGGTGCACTTACTCTCGAGGATAATGAGCGCGATGATTTCCAAAGAAAACTAGCAGCCCAACGTGAATATAACGAGCAACGAGCTTCTAAGGCTACCGAGTCGCAGTCGCATACTGGACGAAATATCGGCATCGCTGCTACTAGCCTTGTACTTGCTGCCGGTGCTACCGCTGGTGTAGTTATTGCAAACAGCCAGCCACAGGCCACCTCTCCCAATACACAGCCATCAGCGACAGGTGCGCCCGTTCCCGGTGAAACACAAGCTCCAGCCGCAACAAAAACACCCGAAAGCCCGCTTGCAAGCCCAACGAACCTGGGCCCACTCGAGACAGCAAAGCCAACACCCTCTAAGGTGGAGACTGCTCCTGGCGCTTTAAATGAGTTCGGGATTACCGCAGCCGAATACGAAAAGGTTAAAGATTCTGTCACTATTGATGCGAATGTCAATAAGACACCGGCTGAAGTCGCTAAGGCTTTCACAACTGTCCTAGATAACTACTATGCAGGTGGTCACTCTATGGAAACACGTAATGCACACTACACCGATACTACGCCAAAAGGGCAGGTAGGCTGGAACGCTTGGTCAAATGAATTATACACAAAAGCATTAACAGAATCTCTTTTCATACCTGGATACAGCGATCGTTCCGACAGTGCTATCCCAAATCTCGAGGAGAACAAGAGCATAGTAAATAGACTATGGGTCAATGCAGCGAAAGCTAATGAGAAAGAATATAAATCAACGACGGCTTTTACAATTGAAAAGGTATCTGATACGACAGAAAACGCCTTTACTGTTGTTGGCACATTAAGCCAAGTTGATAACTCTGCGGAAATACCGAGTGCAGCTTCTGATTCAGGAAGAATTAACGGCACATTAGTCTCTAAGAATGTAGAAGTTTCTTTCGTTAAGCATGGAGACCAGTGGCAGGTCTTTAGTCTTGCAAACATAGGCTAATCCAATAAACAATTGATGATCGCAAAATGACAATCTTGAATGATTGTCATTTTGCTATTTTTGTATCATACTCATTCATATAGCGCTTATGATACAAAAAACAAAGCTAATTATTATATTTACGGTCGCCGCAGCACTTGGCTGGCTTATGTTTGGCTCCAATACCGCTCACGCATCAGGTGAAAAATGGGAGCTGGTAGACAGTACAACCATAAGAGTAAGCGGTGGCGCATTCACAGGTCCACTGGCGGGCAACGGCTTTACGATAGATAATCCCCGGTCATTAACTCTAAAGCTAACGAGTGCCCCAAATACCGACCCGTCAATCTGGCGAGCTAACCAGAGCTTTAGCCTTGGAACTGTTATAAATGGCCAGCCATCTTATCTTGAAGACACACCGCGTGCAGACGGCGAGTTCTGTGTTGTAGTTAATAATTTCGCATTATTACAAAGCAATAGAGAAGCAGCCACCTTCACACCAATCCACAGAGAGGATTGCAATAAACCCTTTGGTGAAATGCGTTTTATCACATCTGGCAACTCGGAATATAGCAGATGTGGCAACTGGGGGCCAATCCAAGGTTCGCGTTGCAATACAATGTGGGCATCTGCGCAGAATGGCTCACTAAGCTTAGATCCAAAGATTGCCTATAACATTCCGAGCAACAAACCTCTTGTGTGTGGAGATCCAGGATTTGTCGGTCCCTGCCAGCAACCAAATGACCCTGCAAAAGCAGACTGCTCGAAGACAGATGGGTCGGCGGGCGCGGGGCGCAAGTGCGAAGCCATTAAGGCCTGTATTGTCGATGCCGGTAAAAAAGCCGATGAATGTTCTAAAGCATGGGCTGATTGCGTTGCCAGCTATGGCACAAAAGAAAGCGATATTAATTTTAATGCATGTCAGGCTGCCGTTGCTAAAGGTGATTTCGAGGGTGGAAAAAAGCGAACCAATATTGATGAGGAAAAAAGCAAGACTTCCTGTGTGCCCGAAGGAATAGGATGGATTCTTTGCCCTATCTCTAATGCAGTTGCCAGCATGACAGATGGTCTATTTAAGTTAGTGTCAGAATTAATGAAGGTCGCACCTATCCTGGGCAATGAAGACTACCAGAAGAATCTAGAAAATGCATGGGGGACGATGCGCAACATTGCGAACATTGCATTTGTCATAGCGTTTCTTGTCATAATTTTTTCTCAACTTACAAGTTACGGGGTTAGCAATTACGGCATAAAAAAGATGTTACCGAGGCTAATTATTGCAGCGATATTAGTAAATCTTTCTTTCTATATATGTGCGATACTCGTCGATCTGTCTAACGTCCTTGGTGTCGGACTACAAAATATGCTTATGGGACTTCAGAGTAAAGTATCACTAGGAACCTCACCGGACCTTTGGAGTAATTTAACCGCTAGTATATTAAGTGGAACAGCAGTTATTGGTGCTGGATTCACATATGCAATCGTAGCTGCACCAGCAACACTATGGGCTGCCGTAGGAGGCCTACTCATTCTCATGATTCCGGCCTTATTTGCAATCATCGTAGCATTCTTAGTTCTCATCCTCAGGCAGGCGTTAATTATTATACTAATCATCGTATCCCCGCTTGCGTTTGTTGCATACTTATTACCAAACACTGAATCATGGTATAAAAAATGGCAAACCTCGTTCGTAACGCTTCTTTTCCTATTTCCAATGATGTCAATCGTGTTTGGCGGTTCGCAATTGGCCGCATCATTCATTATGGCATCTGCAAAACAAAATTCTATGGTCGGATTATTGATGTATATGGGGGGACTTGCAGTACAAGTAATCCCACTCTTCATTACACCTGTACTTATTAAACTGAGTAGCGGCATTCTTGGGCGCTTTG
>CAMLGO010000044.1 GCA_946479665.1 uncultured Candidatus Saccharibacteria bacterium | reverse complement strand
CAAGATCTACTTTTACACCCGCAGCGACGTATGCTCGCGTACTCTATACACCCGCCCTGAAGGCCGCCGGCATATGGGTGGAAGCCGTTAAACCAAATGATTTTGATAACCCAGCCAATAAGGCACCATATATCGATTTCCATATTCGTGCGTGCTGGGATGGACCAGGGCTTAATGTGCCAATGACAACAGGCACGATTGTGAGGTTATATGAACCACGTAAATAAAACAAAGCGTCAGGTGGCCCAGCAAGGGTTTACGCTCATTGAGCTGATGCTTGCCATGGCCGGAGTCGCCTTCTTGCTGCTTGCGATTACCATGACAACTATGCAGATCAGCAATATATACAGCAAGGGGCTGACAATTAAATCGGTCAATCAAACTGGACGCGACGTGAGTGATGCGCTGCAGCGCGATATCAAGAGTAGCAAGCCATTTGATACTGCAAGCCCGTCAAATTATTTGAATACGCCATATGGTGGGCGACTTTGCCTGGGTGAATATAGCTATGTCTGGAACTACGGCAAGACGCTTGCCTCGACCGACACTACCAATACGGTACTATTTGATAATCGCACGCCAGTGCGCATGGCGCGTGTGCTTGATACGGGCGGACAGGTTTGCGTGAATGCGGCTGCGAATCAACCTATTGTTCGCGCCAATGCGACGGAGCTCCTTTCTGGGAGCGACAAGCTTGACCTTGCGCTACACACATTCGCCGTTAGTTCCTCTGCGACGGATGCAGCGATAGGCCAGGCGCTATACTCAATCTCGTTCACGCTTGGAACGGGCGACCAACAGGCGCTCATGACAGGTGATGCGTCATGTAAGCCGCCAAATGACATCGATAACAGCTGGGAATTTTGTGCAGTCAATGTGTTTGACTTTACTATCCGTGCAGGCAATAGGACATAATGAAGGGAAGTAGCAGCATGTTGCAGATATCACATTCACGAGACCATGAACGAGGGGCAGTTTCGATATTTATCGTTGTGTTTTGTGCGTTGCTTATGACGGTGCTCACCATTAGCTTTATTCGTCTGATGATACAAGAGCAGCAGCAAGCTGCAACCAATGACTTGTCACAAAGTGCATATGACTCGGCGCAGGCTGGCGTAGAGGACGCTAAGCGCGCTTTGTTACTCTGTCAGCGTGGCGATGCATCTGCTTGTAGGGCATTAGACAGCGGAACGTGTGATTCGATTCCAGCGGCACTATCGGGGGCTGTGTCGACCGATGGCGACACTGGCAACAAAGAAGTAAAGATTCAGACAAATGCGGGCGACGATAAACTCAACCAGGCCTACACCTGTGTCAAAGTGACGCGCCAAACGGACGATTACAGTACGCCACTCAATAAGGGGGCATCGAAAATGATTCCATTGAAAGTTGCTCCGGGAGATATGTTCGATACGATTGAACTCAGCTGGTTTGAATATAAGGATTTTGCAAATGCAGGAACGCCAGGGCGTGATATTGAGCTGCCAACTGCCGTGAATGCAAAGCTGGTCCCTTCGTCGACTAACACTTGGCCAAAAAACAGGCCGTCCCTTATGCGTGCCCAGTTGCTGCAATTTGACGCCGCCGCTGGCTTTACGCTCGATAGTCTCAATGCTGAGGCGTCTGGCAAGAGCAATGTCAACACATTATTCTTGTATCCAACTGACACTGTTTCGTCAAATAACTTTAACTTCCTCGATGACAAGCGCCAGGCCCAAGATAGCGGCGCAGCGGGGCGAATCGATACTGTTAAATGTGCTGATACCGTGAATGTACTCAGGTATGCCTGTACGGCGAGCCTTCATTTGCCGGAGCCTATTGATGGTAGCGCAAAGGACCGAACAGCCTATCTTCGTCTTAGCGCACTATACAATGCGACGAACTATTCGATTCGTCTCTACAAAGGCGCCAGTTTAGTGAAATTTGACGGGGTACTGCCAAAAGTCGATTCAACAGGGCGTGCAAATGATATTTTTCGCCGAGTCGAGAGTCGGCTTGAAGTGAATCCGATTGATTTCCCATATCCGGAGGCGAGTGTTGATATCACTGGCAATCTTTGTAAGAACTTCGTCGTTACCGATGGTACCGGCTCTGTCAACCAAGGCTACCAGCCATCGCGTAGCTGTACTCCATAGCTCTGATGCTATTCAGTGTCACTGTGAAATTTTTCGTACACGTCTCGAAGATGCTCATCGGTAACGTGTGTATAGACTTGAGTCGTGCTGATATTGCTATGGCCAAGCATTGATTGAACACTGCGGATGTCGGCGCCGTTCATTAGCAAATCGGTTGCGAAGCTATGGCGCATTGTGTGCGGACTGACGTGCTTTGTAATACCAGCCAGACGGGCATACTTTGTGACCATCCGCTGAATGCTGCGTGACGTCAGTCGACGATAATCACCAGTCATGCTCGAAAGGTTGTTTCGACTATAGCTGAGAAATAGCGGGGGGAGATTATCAAGTCGGGAAGCGAGGTAGTCTTCGACGCGACTAGCCGCAGCTTCGCCGATAAAGACGGGGCGATCTTTACGGCCTTTACCGCGTACCATAAATTCGCGTCGCTTTGTGTTGACGTGATCACGATTGAGATTGACGAGCTCTGAGACGCGCAGCCCGCTTGAAAAAAGCAGTTCAATAATGGCTCGGTCGCGCAGTCCGGTCTCATCGTCGAGCGGAATAGTGTCGAGTATACGTGTGACTTCGTCGAAGTGGAGGAAGGTGACTTGTTTGCGGGCTACCTTAGGCAATTCGATTTTATCAGGGCTAAGGCTGGCAATATCTCGCTTTGAAAGGTAGCCGAGGAAGCCGCGCAGGGCGATCAGGTGGTAGCCCTGCGTGATCGTGGCTAATTCTCCCTCGTTGTCGTTCTTATAACGGTTCAACCAGAGGCGATATTTACGAATTACTTCAGATGTAATTTTCTCAACGGCTATATCCTCAGTGAACTCTACAAAACGCTCAAGGTAGAGTTTGTAGTTCTCGGCTGTCTTTGCCGACCGACCACCTTCGACTTCGAGGTGCTCGATGTAGTCGAGTAGTAATTCTGACATATACATACTATAAGCATAGCTTAAAAGCGACCAAATTAGGTACAATAGGGGAATGAATGTACTTGAAACAATTATCCTTGGCTTGATTCAGGGGCTTACTGAATTTATCCCAATTAGCAGCTCGGGACACCTCGTTATTGCACAGCAGCTATTTGGCAGCGGATCAGATCATCTTTTTTTGGAATTTATTAATATCGGTACCGTACTGGCCCTAATTGTCTTTTTCCGTAAGAAGATTCTTAGCATCATACGCGACGTAACCGTCAATAAAAATTATACCCTCGCTCGCAACATTCTTATCACGGCCGTGCCGGCTGGTGTTGTTGGTTATATCTTGGCGAGCTTTATTGAGTCGACGCCCTTCTTTAGCAGTCTTGTGACCGTGACAATTACCTTGGCAGTTGTTGGGGCGATTATGATTATCGTTGATAAATTACCTCATGCTTCAACGGTTGAGAACGGGGCGAAGCTGTCGGCCGGAAGGGCGCTCGCGATTGGCTTGGCTCAGATTTTCGCGCTTATCCCGGGTGTATCTCGATCAGGTTCGACTATTATTGCCGGTCGTCTTATGGGTCTCTCGTCAACTTCAGCAGCTGAGTACAGTTTCTTGGCCTCGCTTCCAATCATGTTGGGCGTGACACTCAAGGTGTTTATAAAATCAGATGATCGAGCTTACTTTGTCGAGCACCTGCCGACATTGTTGCTATCAAATACCGTTGCGTTTGTTGCTGGCGTATTGGCAATCGGCTTCTTGCTCAAATACCTGTCTAAGCATGGCCTAGCGCTGTTTGGCTGGTACCGAGTTGGACTAGCGGCTATTCTGGCCCTGTATCTTTTGTTACAATAGGGGTAATAACTGAAGGAGAAGTATGAGTTCAAATGTCCAAAAAACCCTAATCGTCTTTAAACCTGATGCTGTTCAGCGCGGTCTTGTTGGTGAAATCCTCACTCGTTTTGAGCGCGTTGGTCTCAAGATTGTTGCTACAAAGATGATCGCACCGGATCGTGAGCACTATTACAAGCACTACGAAGAAATTGGACAAGTGATTACGCGTCGTGGTGAAGCGACGTTTAATAACGTACTTGATACGATGAATCAGGGTCCGGTTATCGCTATGGTGCTTGAAGGTGTCGAGGCGGTGGAACTTGTTCGTAAGCTTGTAGGTTCAACCGAACCAAAATCATCAGCGCCAGGTACGATTCGTGGCGACTTCTCACACATGAGCTATGGCTACGCCGACGACGCCTCTAAGGGCATTCCAAACCTTATTCATGCCTCCGGTGATCTTTCAGACGCCGAGAAAGAGATTCCACATTGGTTCTCTGAGGCCGAACTGTATGATTACTCAGTTCTTCACGAAAAGTTCACACGCTAAAGTAGCGGATATTGACAAAAAAATACGGCCGATCTGATTCGGCCGTATTTCATGCTAGAATATTACTAGTAGGCCTCGGTAGCTCAACTGGATAGAGTAGATCCGTCCTAAGGATATGGTTGCAGGTTCGAGTCCTGCCCGGGGTACCAAATATATGACAAAACAAGAACAAGCAATACGACTCGATTTTGATGGCCAACGCGACGGGGAAGAACTGTTATTTGTTTTTCGTCGACATCTCATTGCTATGCGCAAGGGTTTTTATCTGCTGCTTGTTCCATTTATGCTGTCAGCTATCCCGCCACTTATATGGCAGTCCAACCTTGAACTATTTCTGCTTCCAATTGCCGGCCTCATACTGGGGATGATACTGTTCTCGTATCACTTCCTTATGTGGTATTTCACGATGTATATTGTCACCGATCAGCGTATCCGTCAGATTACTCAAAAAGGCTTTTTCGGCAAGGACGTGATTGAGCTGCGGCTGTCAAAGATCCAAAACATAAGCTATAATATACCAGGGTTCACTGGTGAGTTATTTGGCTTTGGCACCATTGTTATTCAGACATTTGTCGGTGACCTGGTGATCAATAAAGTTGAACATCCTGATAAGATTTACAACCAGTTACAAGATGCGGTCAGTGCCGCATCGGCTGAACGAGGAGAGTATGAAGAAACCATCGCTTAAATTGCGCAAAAAAGTAGTCGAACAACCATCTTCGCGCATTACCAACGAGACGGTTGCTGAACATCGTGAACGCATCCTTGCGGGCGGGCGTCGCTTTAAGTACCCGATGCAATACGCTCGTCATCGGCTCGTATTTAATACCATTATTATTAGCTTTATCGCGCTCCTTTTGATTGTTGGCATCGGCTGGCAGCAGCTTTACTCCGCTCAAAATACAGACACCTTCTTTTACCGTGTCACTAAGGCACTGCCGCTACCGGTGGCGTCTGTTGACGGCGAGCCTGTCCGCTATAGCGATTATCTTATGCAGTACCGTTTTAACATCTATTATCTGCAGCAAAAAGATAAGTTGAATACATCAAGCGAAGATGGCAAGCGTCAGATTATTTACCATAAGAACCAGGCGATGGACAAAGCGGTCGAATACGCCTACGCCGCGAAACTTGCTCGTGAAAATAATATTTCACTCACGAAAGACCAGATTAACGACTTGCTGGAAAAACAGCGGCACGTTGGTGATGTTACGGTTTCGAAAGAGGCCTACGATGCGGTTATTCTCGATCACTACGACTGGACGCCGGATGAATACGAGCATGAATTGACTAACCAATTACTGCTTCAAGAAGTAATGTACAAGATTGATCAAGTGGCCAATAAAAAGAAGGACGCTATCGCGCTTGCCGTAAAGGATCCACAGGCTGATTTTGATAAAATTGCCGAAGCTCAGGGTGGTAAGGGTGTCGAAAAAGTAACCGTTGGGACATCTGGACTTGTTCTAAAGAATAATCGTGACGGCGGCCTCAGTGAAGCAGCGGCAAAATTAACCAAAGGCCAGATATCTGGTCCAATCAAGCCGACGGCTGGTCTAGGCAAGCCACTTGCAGGTGATGGCTTTTACTTCGTCAAGCTTCTTGATGTTACCGATACACAGCTGAACTATAGTTTTATTCGCATTCCTGTGACGGAATTTGCAAATAGGCTCAAGACAGTGAAGGAGCAAGGTAGGGTGCACAACTACATTACTCTGCCAGTTGCCGACGACAACGCGCAAAACACTAACAAGTAAAGGAGTGAGTAATTATGTATCAGCTACCAGGACTACAATATGACTACGATGCACTAGGTACCTATATCAGCAAAGATATTATGCAGTTGCATCACAGCAAGCATCATCAGGCATATGTCGATAAGCTCAATGCAGCAATCGACCAAGCGCCTGCATTGCGCGAGCGGCCACTTGAGAGCTTACTAACCGATCTTGATAGTCTGCCAGAAACGGTAAGCGCAGCTATACGTAATCATGGTGGTGGTCATTATAACCACACTCTTTTTTGGCAATGGATGTCGCCAGATGGTGGGGGTGAGCCGACTGGTGAGCTAGCGACGGCAATAGTTGCGCAGTATGGCAGTTTTCAGGCATTTGTTGATGAATTTACAGCAAAGTCTCTTGCTGTCTTTGGAAGCGGTTGGGCGTGGCTTCAGCCAAAT
>CAMLGO010000043.1 GCA_946479665.1 uncultured Candidatus Saccharibacteria bacterium | reverse complement strand
CCCAGCAGGAAACTGGTGGGCAGGCCCCTGGGGCAAAGGTCGAGGTTAAGCCCTCGAAACCAGCCGAAACTGGCGCAAACGACCCGGCCGTAAAAAACCCGGATCAGCCAGCGGTTGGCGGCAACGATGGTCACATCGATAACCCATTCGGGTAAGTCGTAGACCACGAGCAGCGCGCAGCCCTTCGGGACTGCGCGCTGCTCACGCGCTTCTTTATACTTCACGGAAACCTCCGTAGAAGATCAATCTTACCATTCGAGCATTCGTGCTCATGACGTGATTGATCTTCTCGGATCAACCCTATTACATTAAGTTATAATCTGATTTTTCCCATAATGATGCATATTAAAAACTCGGCTTGCACACATCTTAAAGCATAAGCATTGACATTTTGCAAATAATGATATATAATAATGAAGATAATTTAATTGGCTCCAACCGAGAGACGGACCAATAAAGAGGAGAGTTCACTATGGGTAAACTACTTACCATCATGCGAAACGCACCAAAGCGCAGTAGCGCGCTTGTTGCCATGATTGCAGCCGCAATCGTCGTACCAGCTGCACTATTTGCCTGGGGACCAGATCGCCCAACTTACACAACCGAGCACCCGGCTGACCATGTCACCTTCAACTCGATTACTAACAACCCAGTCCGTGGCGACGAACGTAACTTCGTTCAGGTTCGCGAAAAAGACGGCAGCCTCACATACGTTGACGACATTTCGCTCACTTCGGGCAAGGAATATGTTCTTAACATCTACTTCCACAACAATGCCGCATCAAACCTAAACGCAAGTGGTATCGGTATCGCACACGGCGCAGCTGTTCGTGCAGAAATCCCTGCCATCGTTCCTAACGGTAGCACCGGTACTAAAGCTGTTGGTTACGTGAGCGCATCAAACGCCACACCACAGCAAGTATGGGACCACGTTAACTTCAAGAACACAACTGGTGGCGACATCGCCCTTCGACTTGTTCCTGGTAGCGCAACCATTCACAGCCTTGGTAAAGTAAACGGTAAAACACTACCTGACAGCATTATCACGACAGGTGCCCCACTTGGTTACGACGCTCTTGATGGCAACGTTCCTGGCTGTAATGAATTTGCCGGTTACGTAACCCTTCGAGTTAAAGCCGACCAAGCTAACTTTACTGTAAAGAAGCAAGTTCGCAAGACTGGCACAACTGGCTGGAAAGAAACTGTTGCCACTAAACCAGGCGACAGCGTTGACTACCTTATCAACTACGAGAACACTGGTACGACTTGGCAGAATGACGTTATCATTAACGACATCCTTCCAAAAGGCCTTGTGTACACCCCTGGCACAACAAAACTCGCTAACTCAACAAACCCAAGCGGTATTAAAGTAAGCGACAACGTTACTAAGGGTGGTATCAACATTGGTAACTACAAGAACGGCTCAAACGCATTCGTCATGTTTAGCGCAACCGTTGCAAAGAACGATCAACTACCTGTTTGTGGTCCTAACACCCTTCACAACGTAGCAAAAGCCCAGACAAATAACGGCACCAAAGAAGACTCTGCGGACGTTACTGTCGACAAGACTTGTGTACAACCTAAAGATATCAAGGTTTGTGACCTTGCAAGCAAAAAGATCATCACTATCAAAGAAGATCAATTTGACGCAAAGAAGCACTCTAAGAATCTAAAGGACTGTGAAGTACAACCTGGTAAGATCACTGTTTGTGAACTTGCTTCAAAGAAGATCATCACTATTGATGAAAACAAATTTGACTCAAGCAAGCACTCAAAGAACTTGAAAGATTGTGAAACAACTCCTGTAACTCCTCCAACAACCCCAGCCGAGCTTCCAAAGACCGGTGCGGGTGACGGTGTTGCCGCTGCCCTTGCACTTGGTGCATTGGTTGCAAGCGCAAGTTACTACGTTGCAAGCCGACGCCTTCTAGGCAACTAAATCGAGTCTGACCGCTCTCTTACTGAAGCATCAGCCTCAGATATACGAAATCACCCCCGTTATGATACGGGGGTGATTTTTGATATACTTAAAACATTATGGTGAAACAGAAGAAAAAGCGAACAAAGAAATATTCAGGCGCAGACGCGGCCATTACTCGACCGGTCGTCACGCGCGTTACTGCCGCCAACCGCAGCAAACTTGGTCAATGGTGGTTTGAGCGCAAGCGCATCCTCAAGCCAGTCTTGATCACTTCAGGTATCGTTATTCTACTTGCGTGGCTAGTTGTTGAGGTTATCCGTATCACTAACGGGGGCTAATGCCATTTTCTTCACGGGCAGCGTAAAGCCAAACGTACTGCCCTTGCCTGGTGTCGAACTAAATACCATCGATCCGTCGTGAGCAACAATCACCTTCTTAGCAAGATACAGGCCGACACCCGTACCATCGGGGCGCTGCTTGCGCGCATTGCTTGCACGATAGAACTTCGTAAATAGCTGCGCCTGCTCATCTTCCGGCACACCGATACCCGTATCTTTAACGGTCAACGTCAACGTAGTATCGTCCGCCTTTAGCCCCACTGTAATAATCGTGCCTTCCTTTGAGTAATAGATGGCGTTGTCGATAAAATTCATGACCACTTGGCGTATCTTACCTTCGTCGAGGTATAGCAGTTGAAATGAAGCGGGCTCGTCATATTTCAGCGTCAACTGGCGCTGATTTGCCGTCGTACGAAGCCCGTCAACCTCTTGGCGAACGATAGTCGCGAGGTTGATCTGGCGACGATCAATCATAAATTTACCAGTCTGCAGCCGAGATACATTCAAGAAATCATTGATAAGATGCACCATCCGCTCACTACTCGTAAACGCCTCGCCAAGCAGATGCTTCTGCATATCGCTAATCTTGCCCGCGTCACCCTCAAGGACCATATCGATATAGCCTTTTACACTCGTAAGCGGCGTACGAAGTTGGTGCGACGCCATACTCACAAATTCATCCTTCGCTTCATCGAGGCGCTGCAGCTGTGCGTTACTGGCGCGAAGCTCTTTCGTCGCCTCGTCGATACGCTGCTGCAATGTCGCATTGAGTTCTTTTACTTCCTGAACCGATAGCGCATTCTGAATAGCAATCACCAGCTCGTCGGCAATCGTTTCAAGCGCCCGGATATCCCGGCGTGTGTAATTACCACTGCGATGGTCACCCATCAAAAAATACCCGATAATTTCACCATCGCCACGCTTTAGCGGTAACACTAGACAAACCTTATGACTTACAAGCAGTCGACGCAACTTATCATGTTCAGCGAGTAGATCCGCCACAATTACCTTATCCCCGTATTCTTCAACATACTCATCAATCATCCGAGCATCCTGAATCGGAAGACGGCGATGCGAGTCTGTCGTGCTGGTTGTTACATAGCGAGTATCATCATACACGAAGAATAGGCCGTACTCAGCCTTGAGCGTATTTGCAATCTCATCAGCGGCTCGTCGTAGCAACCCCCTTAGATCGGTCGTTGAGGTGAGCAGTCGACTAAGCCGCGCGTAAAATTCACTTATACTGTAGTTGTCACGGTAGAAAAAATGGTTGGTAATGCGATCAAAGAAACGCTTAACCGGCTGAAAGATAAAGGCAAGTAATAATGCTAGAGCAATATTAAGAGCAGTCTGGGCTGGTGATGAAGCAGACTCAAACAACCATCTAGACGCCATAAAGGCAATTACCGCATAGATCAGAATAAGTGTAATTAATGAAAGTACATATGCAGTTGCCCGTACGAATGCCAGCCTAATATCAAAGAGCTGATGTTTTACAATCGCATAGGCCATAATGCCGACAAGAATGAGCGTTGATAATGGACCGAATCGTGTCGTACTCCAGTTCACTCCTAGTGACGGGATGACAACATTTAAGAGCAGTGCGAGAAGGGTGGTCGTACAGAAGGCAATAATAACAAGTCTCGCCTGCTGCCGATGCTTAAGACTGGCCCTCTTCATTGAGCGAACAAGATTACGAACTATAAGATAGACTGCAGCGATTATGCCTAAAACGTAGAGCCAGCTAAGCACACCGCTTGTAAAAATCAGGGTTGACCCTTGCAACGACACAGTGCCCGCTATGTAGTCTGTCGGAATCAATAAAAGCAGAAGTAAACTCGAGACAGATACTAAGATCGGCTCCTTCGAAGAAACAGTGTATTTAACCGGGAAGAAATAAGTAAACCAGACTGCAGCCATAACCGCACAAAAGCCAGCAATATACGCAGTCCTATTCGCAATATCATTAATTAGGATACTACTTCCATTGTAATGATCTGTCGTAAAGTTTGCGATAATCCATATTGTTACGAGCGCACTCATTAGACCAAATAGACGAGAGGACGGCGAACGGAAATCGCGAGAAACGATGATCGCGCCTAAGATAATATTAATTGCGCAGGTACTAACTAATATAATTAAGTCCACGACTTCATTCTAGCGTAAGCGTGTTATTTTTTATAGTCATTAAGGATAATCGTATGATCATCCGTGCCACCAAAAAGTCGCCCAAGTATGGCGCGCGCAATGTTGTCTCTTGCTGTTGCCCGCTTATTATTGGCTCTTTCGAACAGATCAGAAACATACCCATAGACAGCTTGACTGCGATCAGAGCCAAGATATTCAAATGGGGGCGTGTCAACAAGCGGCTGGAATGGGATACCTAAATACCCACTTAACTGTGATAGTGCCTTTGCGTCAATCACTGATATAAAATGCTTCACATTATCACGCTCCGCCGCTAAATACATCGCTCTATATACCTGAATACTTGCGGTGGCTGACGGTTGCTCCGGCATCGTAGCAACCGTTCCAATATCCCAACAATCATCTAACGCCTCAATGTCATGATGCTCCATAATATGCTCTTTTGATAAGTTCAGCGGCGGACCTGCGACGTCATTAATTGTCTTAAGGCCAATAGCTGAATTACGGATAATGCGCAGGACACCCGCCGGCGTTTCATCTTCTCGGTCAACAGAAATAAAAAATGTGCTTGCGTGCTCGTACGGACCATACTCCCGAGCCATATCATCCGCTGTATTACCAAAGGTCTTTTCAAATCGCACACGCTCAATGTGCCGACCAACATTCGACAAAGAGTCCTGTCCGTCAACCTCAAAGCAGATGTACTTATCAGCCATAGGTGATGGCTGACGTTCAAGGAGACGCTTTGTTAAATCGTGAAGCAAGGTCGAATCTAACAGATAGTCGCTCACATCACTCTGTGTATCAAGCGTACGTTCATATTCAAGTGGCATTAAAAGCTCCGAGAAACAACACGATCTGCTTCAAAAAATGTCTTCGTAAAGCTTTCTGCTACAGTTGGATCAAACGCCTTGCACGTATAAATATCGACACTGAAGAAAAGAAGTGGCGTCTCCCAGGCATAAAAATGGGCACCTGAGTTCTCCCAATGAATCCAACCAGCCCACCCATATAAGTCACTACGATGGGTAACAGGAGGAATTAATTGATGCATCTCAATTACCGTCGATAGCTCGCTCAAGTATTTCTTAATTTGTTCATCATCGATAGCCTGACGCGGATACCCTTCGATTACCAACCGTTGCCTATAAATTTGCGGTGCTAAATCTTCCATATATTTGTTTTCCCGTTTGTTTAATACCAAAAGTATAGCATGCCTTGTACAACAGGGGCACTCTCAAGTATGATAAATGTATGACCAAAATAGCCATCATCGAAGACGACCCAGTTATCAATCAAATGTACCGCATGAAATTTGAAGCGGATGGATTTGAAGTGCAACTGGCTGATAATGGCAGTCGTGGTGTGGCGCTCGTTGAAAAATTCCAGCCCGACATGATCCTTCTTGACCTTCAAATGCCAGAGATGGGCGGCGCCGAAGCACTTGAGATTATTCGTGCGCACGATTGGGGTAAACATATTCCAGTCATCATCCTTACCAACCTCGGCGAAGAAGAGTCACCAAAGCATCTTCGCAGCCTTGGCATCGACAGCTACATCGTAAAAGCCGACCTCACACCTCGCCAAGTTGTTGGCCGCGTCAAGGAAGCCCTTGAACGCGCAAAAAGCTAAATCTTTATTTTACCTGCGCACCGGCAACATGCTGCGCTGCGCGAATAACATTATCAAATAAGGCTGCGATCGTAAGCGGGCCAACGCCACCCTTTTGCGGGGTAATTGTCACGTCATCACGAGCGCGAACGTCATCGGCAACATCTCCGACAATCTTGCCATGCTCAGACGCCGTGCCGGCATCAACCACTACTGCACCCGGCTGTACGAGCTGACTTGTAATGAGCCCCGGAACACCCGTCGCGCTAATGATCAGTTCAAACTTGTTCAGCTGCGAGATATCCGAGTTAATATCGAAGACCGTTACGTCATACCCTGCGCCGCGCCATAGTTTCGCAAGGGGGGCGCCCACAAGCCGCCCAGCCCCAACAATCGCGATTTTCTTTTGCTTCACATCGACATTGTAGCCATTTACCAACCAGTCGATCGCCATCGGCGTCGCTGGAACAAATTCGGCCGAGTCCCCAAGTCCGTCAACATCCTTGTGGCTCACGACCGCATCAACGGCCGCTTGCGTATCACTAGGATCTGCCAATGGCAGCTGGATGATAATACCGTGAATCATCTCATCACTATTAAGTTTACTGATCGTCTC
>CAMLGO010000042.1 GCA_946479665.1 uncultured Candidatus Saccharibacteria bacterium | reverse complement strand
TGAGCCGCTCGTCAATGTCTCAAGTCTTTCTCCGCCGCTCTTCTGTACCAACGACTACGTGGCAAAGCTAGAAAATTCCGCCTACACCTCAGGTGGCCAGCTTATGGGCACTGTCCTCTCGCAATACGTCCGCAGATCAGTTGCCGATATGCTCCTCGCAGCACAGCAACAGCTTCCTTACGGCTATCGAATTATTGTGTTCGACGCATGGCGCAGTCTTGACACACAGATGGCCGCGTATAATCTTTGCTTTGATTCGTTGGTTAAAAAACTCGTTGCCGAAGGTCACATATCAGATGATCAAGCCACACACCTCCCACTAGAAGTAAGTGAACTCATTAGCAAAGAAACACAAAACTACATTTCTCTTCCATCACCCCTCCCTGCGAATGCAAATCCGTCAGAGGAACAAATTAAAGAGGGCAAGCTCATCCCTTCACCGCACAATACCGGTGGCTCAGTTGACGTTGGGCTGGTTCGCATAGACGACACTCACCTGACAGCACTCGAGGAACTCGAAACCAGTCTCTCGAATGAAACAAATCTTATTATCCGCGCCTATCTAAACTTTCGCCTAGCTGCAGTATATCGTCAACATGCAACTCTCCTTAACTTCGGTACTGATTTTGACTTTGCCGGTCAGCAATCGGCACTCACCTATTTTGAAACGAATCAATCCACTTTTTTTTTTAATGATATTTGGAGAAGCGTGATCTACACCATAATGACTACCGCTGGTTTTCAAGCATACTCGGAAGAGTGGTGGCACTTTAATTACGGCAACCAGATGGCCGAGCGAACAAAATGGCTCACGAGTGACACAAAAGGCACCGCTATCTATGGCGGTACAGGGCTTACCCCCGAACAACGGGCGTTTGAGCAACTTCATCAAATTACCTTCGGCCAGCTTGTCGAAGCAGCGAACATCCCAGCATCTAACTTTATACTCGACCAACAGCTTATCGATGCCGGCGGCACGCGACATCTCTTCTTGCAGCTATCGAAAGAAGTCGGAGATCCGCGAACAACCCGTAGCCTCGGCGACCCTCATGATATGAAATATCGAGGTGTTTTGCCTGAAAAGCTTATTGCAAGCATCAACGCAGCCATGTCTATCGGTATCTAGCATACATTGACATATTTCGATAAAATTGTTATAATAACACTAGTATCGTCCGATACTTCCACCCAAGTCAGGAGTTGATTTACATTGGTTACCACTGTCGACACCGACATGCGGCCCGAAGTACTTGAATACCTTCTAAACGTCGTGCACGACCTCAATAAACAGAGGATCGCAGAAATGGCGGATGAATTGTGCCCTCCGGGCTCTCTCGATCGCAATCTCTTTGATCAAATCATCAAAGAACTCAGCGACGAGGACATCAAGGAGTATCAAGACCTCTCATTGAGAGAAATAATCGCATGCGAATTGCTCATGACGACCTTTGACGTACAAGTGACAGTCAATACGTTCATCTGCACCGCAAGGCTCTCCGAGGGGCAACTGCACTCCGGTTACAGCATTACAGAGGTTCTGATGAAGATCAAAGAACACTTCAAGATCTCCGTGAGCCGTGAAGAAGTCGCAGCCGAAGCAGTCGACCACAACTTCGTGATCGATGGCAAACGCTACGATCCCGCCGTTACTGTCGAATCTCTTTCCCGGCTCATCTCAAAAAGGGTGACCGAGCAAGAAAAGAAGCCGCTTTTCAAGCGCTTGCTCGATCAGCTTGGCTCGTCGTAACTCTACACCCCGCCCCCGTTGAAGCACCCCACCGTGCCTCCGGGCATAGCGGGGTGCTTCAATATAAAAACGCCCCGTAATGAGGCGTTCTCTTTTTGGTTTTTATTAAGACTAAAAGCCCATACCCCCTGGCATACCACCAGGAGCAGCCGCCTCTGGCTCTGGAATGTCTACCACTAGCGCACCCATAGTAGCCGCTGTGCTTGCAATAGATACAGCATTTTGCACCGCCTCTTTCGTGACCCGAGCCGGATCGATAACTCCGTCTTTCTTGACGTCGACAAGTCCTTTTTCTGGAGCGTTTACGTTGATACCGAACCCGGGCGCACTGGCTTCTACCTGTGCAAGAAGTGCATCACTATTAAGCCCTGCGTTGGCTGTAATCTGCATAAATGGTTGCTTCAAAGCGTTTTTAAGAATCTGACGCCCAGCACTGATACTATCCGCACCGTCTGCCTTGATTGCCTCTGATAGATTCACAAGCGTCACACCACCGCCAGCAACAATACCCTCGGCGAGCGCTGCCTTGGTTGCCGCTACGGCATCGTCTACTCGGAACTTCTTTTCATCGATCTCAGTTTCCGTTGCACCACCTACTTTAATCACCGCAACTTTGCCAGATAGCGCTGCCACGCGTTTTTCAAACTGCTCTTTGTCGTACTCACTATTAGCATGCTCAGCCTGAGCGCCAATCTGCTCAATCCGAGTCTTCACGTCCTCAGCAGCACCTTCTCCCTCGATAATCGTCGTTTCATCTTTACCAACAATTACTTTGCGAGCCGCACCAACCACTTCAAGCCCAGCCGTCTCAAACGATAAGCCTTGATCTTCACTCACCAGAGTCGCCCCTGTGAGTGTAGCGATATCCTGCAAAATATCTTTGCGACGATCACCGAACGATGGAGCCTTCACGGCCACGGTATTAAATACACCCTTAAGTTTATTGAGTACGAGAATGCTTAGCGCTTCGCCCTCAACTTCATCGGCAATCAGCACGACATCTTTTTTGCCCGCCTGCGCAAGTTTTTCAAGCATCGGCAAGAATTCAGCTACGCTTGAGATTTTCTTATCAGTCACAATAATAGCCGGTTTTTCATACACCGCCTCTTGACGTCCTGCGTCGGTCACGAAGAATGGGCTTACCCAACCACGGTCCAAACTAAAGCCTTCCACCACTTCGGCCTCAAGCTCAAGCCCCTGGCCAGCTTCCACTGTTACGACACCATCCTTACCCACTTTCTCGATCACATCGGCAATCAAACGACCGATCTTTTCATCACCAGCGCTAATCGTCGCCACTTCGGCCACTCGCTCACTATTACCCTCGACGCTTTCCGCCAGACCATCAAGTGCAGCGATCACTTCGGCACCAGCCGATTCGATACCTTTGCGAAGCTCCTGAGGGTTATGTCCTGCCGCAATCAAACGGTTTGCCTCTTTCAAAATACTGTACGTCAACACTGTGACAGTTGTCGTACCGTCACCGGCCACCTTATTCAGCTTGCTTGCCGCTTGCTTAATAAGCTCAGCGCCCACTTTGTAGCCGAGTGTTTCGTCGTCGTTCTCGGGTAAATCAACCGCTTCAGCAACGGTTACGCCGTCGTGTGTCACCGTCGGGCCCCCATATCCTTTCGCGATCATGACATTACGACCCTTTGGCCCATAGGTCACCTTCACTGCATCATAAAGCATCTTCGCCCCGCCAAGTACGCGGCTGCGAGCATCATCATCGTAAAAAACTTTTTTCGCCATTATTTACTCCTTTCATCTTCAAGTTGTTTGATTCTTTTTTCAAGCGCACGGATCTCTTTTGGTGTCTGATAAGCAAATATAACGAGCTTAATAATGACCGCTATAACTGCAAAATAAAATATATAAATAAATACCGGTACGAGGATTGTGAGAATGTCCATCATTACGCCGTCGCCAAGATATCTTCTTCTTTAACGATCAAATATTCGGTGCCGTCAATTTTCAGCTCAGTTGTTGAGTATTCTTTATATACGATCTTATCGCCAACTTTTACTTCCTTTACATCGGCACCAGTTGCAACCACATTTGCGAGTGTTGGCTTTTCTTTAGCAGTATCGGGCAGATAAATGCCACTGGCAGTCTGCGTAGCAGCTACTTCGCGAACGGCCACAACACGATCAGCAAGAGGCTTAATAGGACTTGTCATGAATATTCCCCCTTATGACTTGTTTTTAGTAGTTCTATTGTAACAAAAAATGATAAAAAATAGCACTCCCTTGCCACGAGTGCTAGAAAAAATTACTTCACGCACATCACGCCCCGCTAGTCACTGTATAAAGAGGCTGTTTATCTGTATACTTAGACGCATGAACACCGCTCTCACCACTTTGACAGACAACGACACCTATACCACATTTCATCAGTCTCTACGCGACACATGCACAACGTACCTCGAACAATTTCCAGACGAGCACTATCGTCTTGCAGAACTACTAAAACAACTTAACAATCCAGAGCTTGACCTCCGTCTACGCAGCACCATCCCCGAAGGACATATGTGCGCTAGTGGCATTATCCTGCTGCCAAATTCAAAGATACTTATGCTTGAGCATAAATCACTCGGTATCTGGGTAGTACCCGGCGGACACTATGATCTCACCGACTCTAGCCTTGTCGAAACAGCCATGCGCGAGACACGCGAAGAAACAGGCCTGGAAGGTGTTCACGTTCATCCTTGGCACATCAAACATGCCATTCCCCTCGACATCGATACCCATCCAATTCCTCAGAATGACAAGAAAGGCGAGGGTGCGCATCAGCACTTTGACTTCCGTTATGTTCTCGAACTCGACAATCCCCAGGAAGCCATAGAAAGTCTTCAGCTCGATGCCAATGAAGTTCTATCGTTCAAAGAACTAAGCATCGACGAAGTCGATGCCTCAAGCAGCATCGCCCCTGCGCTTAAAAAACTTGGATTACTTTAGTTTTCAGTCTGGCTGCGAAGCTTTTCTTCTTCAAAATATGAACCAAGCTTCGCCGTCAGCATATTTGGAAACATTGCGTTCGCTGGGCACACCACCTTATAGACTGAATGTAGCTCTGTAGTTGCGTCATCATCATTGTAATTTTCGAACTGTCCAATATTTGTCTGGAACAGTTTATATTCCTTGGCTGCTATATGGACACCCTCTAAAACATCTTCTTTCGTCACATCTTCGAGAGTCTTATTGTTGTCGATGAGTGTCTTCGCCACTGCAGGCATGACGTTATTCACCATTGCACGTACAAGCTTAGGGTTTGGTAAAAGCGTCAACTTATCACCATACTCAGGAACGAATATTTCACTGAAGTTTTTAAGATTTCCCGAAGCTCGCTCGGGGTGTTGCGATAAATACGACTCAGAAAAGTCGACTAGATCCTCGTGTACGCGCAGCATCGCTGCCTGCATTTGCGGCATCTGCGCAAGCAGGCCACCAACAAACAGTTCGTCATCCGTATATGGGCGACTCTGTATGTCGTAAGCTTTTATCATGCCTTGTGCATCATCTTTCGACAGAAGCAATGCGACATCTTCATTTCCGCTATTCTCGGCCACTGGATAGAATGACAGCTTATTTGAAGCAGCACGAATCGCTTTGTCACCAGCGCCGTAGGTGTCAATAATTGTCGTAATATGACGAGGTACTTCACTATTAATAAAGTCTTCAAAAGCCAACCGATTAGCCTCCAGCGTCGAAATGCCGTTTTGGTCCTGCAAACTGCCAGCTCTTCGCTTTATGTCGGCGAGGTTTCTACTAACCAATTCCATCACGATTGTCGCTGCGCTCGAAGGATTTATATCAAGGGCCTCGTGATAGACTCCAATACCCGCCAAAACACTACGCGGAATCGAACCTTCGGAATAATTCTCCATAATCTCATCCTTGATGCTCGCGTAGCTTCTGTCTATTCCGATTTTAAAATAATCGTCGAGTTCATATCCTGCCCGTGCACCATGCTCAATACCAACTCGCGAAGCCCGCTGCCAGTAATGTTCTTTTAGATTATGAAGTGACTCAGATTCACTATCATTAACATTTTCTTCTACACCCTTAAACATGGCATGTAGATCTTCGCGGATGCTTCGTACTGCCGTGCCCACCTCGGACGGCAACGGAGAACAAAACCCTTCTTCAGAGGCGTGCCGCGCTGTCCTTTTGTCACGAAGGCCCTCGAGATATTCATCAGTGTTCTGATGGAATGTCTTGTTGGGTTGTGTGGCTATTTGGGTAAATGTTTCAGCTTCGGCCATCTTAATTGCGAACCAGTGTTATTTGTTTTTGCGTTATGTACTGAAAGTACACTAACATAAAGATACAGATAAGTCAATTCCATGGCATGATATATATAAATTAAAAGCCCGTAGGTCAAGCGCGTTGCTCATCCTACGGGTTCTCTTAAGTTCGGCTGCTGCCGAAATGGGCTATTATAGATCAGTTCGATCAGTTGCGCCCCCTTCAAACATCTCTTTCTCTTTTTGTTCTTCATGGGCTTTTGCCGCCTGAAGTAACTTATTGGCAAGGTCAACCTTTACTTCAGCTTCTTTGCGCGCTTCTTGCGCATCAAGCCAGTTGCGTTGTTTTTGTGCGTCCGTGGACAAAGTGCACAACTCCTTAACATTGTCGTAGTGTAGAGATGGAATAAATAAGAGAGTATATCGCGCCACAAAAATTAGGCACAGACATACCTCTATATTATAGCATCTTTAATATATAAGTCAATGTATCTCGACTTACGAGAGGGTTGTGACGTCGCCTTTAACGGCAGCTGGCACAAAGTTACCGGCGTTCATAAGCTCCTTGATCTCGTAAAGACCAGATTCGCTGTCGACCAGACGTCCCTCTTCTTTGTAGAGCTCAAGTGTTACTTCATCTGTCAATTGGTCGTGTGCGACAAGCACTGCGCCCGAGTAGCCAGCCTTCTGAATGAGGGCAATCAAAGTCTCTTTATCTCGAGACCCAGCGTCGCTTACGTCCCGTCCTTGAAGGCGAAGACCCTCAATAACAGCGCCCACCAACTCCTCGTCGGCACTCTGCCCTCGGCTCACAGCAATACTGCCAGTCGTTGATAAC
>CAMLGO010000041.1 GCA_946479665.1 uncultured Candidatus Saccharibacteria bacterium | reverse complement strand
GGAAACATGCGTGAAACTCTGCCCATCGTGACCATCCCACTTCAATACAAATTCGGCAGTATCTCCACCGCCAATAATTGAGGTAATCTTTGGGTGCGTCGCGAGTTCCATGGCAATACGAGCCGAACCATGGGCAAAGACAGGTAGTGTCGAATAGCCGACCGGACCGTTCCAGATCACCGTTCCGGCTTTCCCGATCACCTCGCAGTACCTCTCGATCGTCTGATCACCAATATCAAGTGCTAGTTCATTATCCGCTATATTATCTACCGGCACGACGCGGCGTTCGCGCTCGCCAGTAAGATCCGTGTCAACCGCAACATCGCTAGGAAGCATAATAAATTCATCGAGATAATCAGAGCCAACCTTATCGGCAGCCTTGGCGTAGATCGCATCGAGCACGTGCGATTGGTCTGACTCGACTTTGCTTTTACCGACCGATACACCCTTGTAGGCGAGGAAAGTGTTTGCCATTGCACCGCCAACGAGGATCGTATCGGCAACAGTAATAAATCGTTCAATAATAGCAATTTTGTCGCTTACTTTTGCGCCGCCCATCACTGCCACAAGTGGCCGTTTTGGCTCACTCATGGCATGGGTAATCGTCTCGTATTCACGTTCAAGCAGCAGTCCAGCCACTCCGGGGATATACAGCGTTATAGCGTGAGTACTAGCGTGGGCACGGTGCACCACGCCAAATCCGTCTTGTACAAAATAACGAGCACCTGTTGCGCGGGCTATCTTCTTGGCAAACTCATGATCGTCAGCCTCTTCTTCTTTATGAAAACGAAGGTTCTCAAGCAACACTACGCCATTTTTTGGTGCACGCTTCACTACTTGGTGCACGCGATCACCAATACAGTCATTAATAAAATGAACTGGTCGTTGCAATAACTGGGCGAGTCGCTCACCGACTACTTCGAGGCTCAGCGTTTCATCGCGACCCTCCGGGCGACCAAGATGGCTCATCACCACAACTTTACAGCCGCGATCAAGCAGATATTGAAGGGTCGGGATACTCGCGCGAATGCGAAGATCATCAGCAATCTGGCCGTCACTGGTGAGCGGCACATTATAATCAGCCCGCACGAGCACAGTTGTATGCTCAAGCGGGACGTCACGAATTGTCTGTTTGAAAAATCCTGCGTTCATCAGGGCCCACCCTTTTATTTAACTACTGCTATTGTACTACGAAACAAGCGTAATGCGAACTCGCTCGCGAAGACGGAGCGAGAACGTATGACGCCTCTTATTCGAGAACGCGCACCTTGATTGTGTCAGTTGCACCAACAAGTCCTGGCTGGCGACCACTCACGATCGCTACGGTTGCGGTCTCTTGCTCGCCGAAGAAACCGTCATCCTTGAGCTCCTTGGCAATGTCAAAGCCAGCACGCTCACCATCTGGACGAACAAAACTACGGTTAGCGTAGTTAAGCGCCAATTGCTGAGCAGCACGTGCACTACTTGTCACGCTAATGATCGGAAGGTTCGGGCGGTGGCCAGCAATATTTGCAGCCGTTGCGCCAGATTTCGTCTCGGCAACAATCGCGTCCACCTTGAGTTGCACTGCAAGGCCAACGGCAGCGGCACTAATGGCATCCTGCTGAGCATTCTTACTGTGGATCTCGTCGTGGATCGGTGCAACTGAAGCATTATCCTGCGTGAACAAGATGACTTTCTTCATAGCAGCAACGGTTTCAAGTGGGTACTGACCGTTAGCTGTCTCGTCTGAAAGCATCACCGTATCAGCACCTTGAATAACCGCGTTAGCAACGTCGCTCACTTCAGCGCGAGTTGGCTCTGGGTTGTCTACCATGCTTGCCATCATCTGAGTCGCAACAATACTGAGTTTACCGTGCTTACGGCAAAGAGCGATAATGCGGCGCTGTACGATTGGCACCACTTCAGCACCCGCTTCAACCGCAAGGTCACCGCGAGCAACCATCACGCCATCACTGGCTTTGACAATTGCTTCAAGAGCTTCAGGCTTAATCGCTGCCTTTGTCTCGATCTTTGAGATGATCTGCGCATCAGAACCAAGACCGACAAGAATTTGGCGAAGGTTGTTAATGTCATCAGCACTTTGTACGAAGCTAAGTGCAACATAGTCAATGTCTTTTGTGGCACCGTATTCAACATCCCGAAGGTCTTTTGGTGTCAAAATATCACCACCAAAGTCAGTATCAGGAAGGTTGATACCCTTCTTGCTCATCAGCGTACCGTCGTTTTCTACGCGGAGCTTAATGGCAGTTGTTGAAGGAATCTCAACGACAGTCGTACGAATCTTACCGTCAAAGATGTAGATTGGCTCACCAACTTTTACCTTCTCAGCTAAGTTGTACTGAACCGGAAACGTCATGCCGTTATGCTCGGCAGCGTGGTCGAGGACGATTTCATCACCCTTCTTAACGCTGACGTTTTCGTTGAGCATACCAAGGCGAATCTTTGGACCTTGAAGGTCTTGCAGGATTGCAACTGGCTTGCCGATCTTCGCAGACGCCTGGCGAATCCAAGTAATCTGATCATCACGCTCAGCGTAATCACCATGACTAAAGTTCAAACGGAAACCGTTTACGCCAGCGAGCGCTAGCTGTTCAATTGTCTCAGGATTGCTTGTTGGTGGCCCAAGCGTAGCCAAAATCTTTGTACGTTTAAAAATAACACTCATGAATTCAATTGTACCACCTTCATCTGTTGAATAGGACTGCATTTCACCAAGAAAAATACCCATCGGCGAGGATGGGTATTTTTCTTGGTGATCTCACGGAGAATCGAACTCCGATTGCCAGGATGAAAACCTGGTGTCCTAACCGTTAGACGATGAGACCAAATTATGAGTGATGCGTGTCAAAAATATGTTTACATTTTTTTGACCGAATCCGAGTGATTTGTGTCTCATATGGTTCAAAGAATCCATATGAACTTATTACGTGACGACATATTACCCCGTCAACTCGGACGATTATAGCAAAAAAATAACCCTTTGGCTAGGGCTACATATAAATGAAACGAGCCAGGCTGTTCCGAGTATGGCACCCGGAACAGCCTGGCTTTATTGTTCGTATCAAAGGGCGCCCTGGAGCACTCTATGATATCTGCTCTCGAACGCAGAGATGTGATCGTAGTCTCGAGCATGGCTCTGCTCGACGAACAGATCCACTACCGGCTCGGGCAGAACCTCCAGAATTGACTTGGAAGTCATTTTCAACCGAAGGATTACTCGTCCGCCGACTTTTTCGTAGTGCACATCCGGATGAACCTTGAGCTGTTCGTACGCCTGACGCAAGCAGCTTTCGCGTTCGTACTCTGTGCGAAATTTGCGGCGATTAATCGCCCCTTGTGCACCAAGCATCCGAATGACAAGATCGTCATCGGCATACTCACCACAGTAGACACCCTTGAAGCCGTCGTGCTGACTTCGCAGTATCTCCACCATCTTGCTCGTGATCCGTTCAACGGTTGTTTGATTCCCGCCGCTTTCCGACCGAGACCTCACGGGACACACCCCCCAATGATAAAATCCAATGAACTAGCACTCCCATTGCATGTAGCAATAAAAGCTCTGCGGATGACCGCAAATATCTGCTTACTTGTTGTTATATACTCCTCTCGTCATAAAAGCAATAAAAAAGACTCACTTTCGTGAGTTTGTGGTAATGGGATGCGCGGCGATTGCTCGCGCATCCCATTACATTGGTGGGTTTAGGTTCCGGGTTGGCGGAACTCTACGACTGTCGTCACCTCCTCTGGCTCGGGTGTTTCCACCTGTTCCTTGTGGGTGAACAGCGCGTCGTGGTACTGCTCAGCGGTCATGCCGCCACCTCCACCTTGGAGGAGTCGGCGTGGCCGGCCGCTGCATCGAGTTCTCGCACCAGCTGGCGCAGGACGTCCCGGATTGCAGAGTGCTGGCACGACGAACGCCTGGAGAACTGCCGAAGCAGTGCCTTGACGTCCGGGCGCGAACCGCTGGTGAAATTCTCCCAGATCCGATCCGCGATTTCCCCCGCCTTGCTGTCAACATTGTGCTGAACCAACCATGTGCGCTGCCGGGCGATCTCGTCTTCGGTAGCGGTCATATTCAAGTCGTGCTCGACTGAGACGAACTGCGCATCGTGAATCTCTTCAACCATGCCGTTCAACCTCTTGCCGTACGTACGACGGATGTGTTCGAGAAGAACCTCCTCGAGCTCGTCCGACGAGACCTTGCCTGTGACTTTTGTTTCTGTCAACTTCATCCCCTAAGTGAAAACTGAACAAAACAACCACACAACGACGCTGTGTGACATATCTGTTATACGACTGTTGACTTTGTTTGTCAAACATTTTATAAAATAGCGTTATTTTGACAAGACAAGCACATATATAGCGTGCCTTAACAAAAAAGCTTGTGTTAATCGTGAGTATATGGTCTAAAGCATTGACATTTCTACATATTTGTGGTAAATTGAATACATCACTGGTGAGTGAGGTGTGTGAGGTAGCCGCCAGGTTACCTAGAGCTATTACTCATCAAGTATGGGAACATTAATAATCAGGTTATAACTTATTGTACTATCCGTATCTGTAAGTGTAGCCACAAACACATGATTACCCCGTCTTTTAATTGTGTCTTTTTGGCTGCACTTGCAGCCATTTGCATATGTCCGCTTCTTGTAAGTGTCGACATAGCGAATGAGTACGTGAAGTATAAAGAACAAGAACAGACATTTCTCTGATGGAAGTGGCACCATGGCCTGGTTGCATACAAGGCTAGCGTGCCACTCCCATCATTCCCCGCAAAGGAGATGTGGCAGCGTAGGCATCCTGTCTATCGCTTACTCGTCCCCTCGTGGGGAGCAAACAAGGAGAAATACCATGGACAGCAACACCGCACGTCAGCAGGTCCTCAACATCCTCGGCGACAAGGAAGGCAGTGCCGGCAAGGCAGTCACCGACTTCGTCGACGAGGCCATGCAAGAGAACAACAAGAGCATCGAGGCTCTGGCTCGGGTCTACACAGACCTAAGCCAAGAGGTTAAGGACATGAAGGCCAACGTGGCCAGCAAGTCCGACCTCGACAACGTGGCCAGCAAGTCCGACCTCGACAACGTCTACAGCTGCCTCGGCGCAGTAGCCAGCGCTATCAATAGCGCCATCTCTGCCCATAAAACCGCAACCAAGGACGCTTACACCGGCTCTGCACAAGCAGGGGCGCGCGTTCAAGAAACCCGAGCTGCGATCGGAGAAGCGAACGCTGCAGTATCCGAAGCCAAGCTCACTCTCGAGTCGCTCCACGAGCGCCTCGAGAATATCGAGAACTGGCGAAAGGACACTGTCGATCCGACACTTGAACGACACGGCAAGATGATCGACGAACACGAACAGTGGATCAACGAACAGAAACGCCGACAAGAGCACGAACACGAACATGAGCACGTGGATGAGCACCCGCACACGCAGGCAATGCCTGTTGTCGGACCGCATCACCACCGCCATGAAGAAGTTGTTCGCACTCGCCGGCACTACTACAACCCAGTTCACTGGAATTGGATCCAGTGGGTCCTCGCCTTGGCCCTTGGCCTCGCCCTCGCGGCGACCATCGGGACATGGCTGCACGACCTGACCACCCCCACCCTTCAGTGGTGGAGCTGGCTCTGGTGGCTCGTCACCTTCCTCATCGGCTTCTTCGGAGGCGGCCTTCTCGGTTCCATCTGGGACACGAGAGAGCAGGAATACGACGCGCAAACAGTCGTTAGGCGAGATCAGGAACACGACGATCACGATGAACACACGGTAGTAAGGCTTCGCGCCTAAGCTACCGGGGTGTGGAGATGCGTGCGTCAAATACGCAGGCTCAGTACTCAAAGTACACACACCCACTTTGTGCACCGTGCACAAAACCTAACTTCAAAGCGGAGTTAGGGTGAGGCCAGAGAGGAAAACACATGGCCCAGCCACGAACCTGGGGACGCGGCTTCGCAGTCTCCATCGTATTGGCGGTGCTGCTCGGTCTGGTGACCTTGCTGCTCGCTCTTCCTTCGCTTAATCGCGCAGGCGCTTCGGGCACACCCGAAGCAACACCAACCGCAACTCCGTCGGCCACGGGGACCACAACGCCACCGGCCACTTGTGAAGCAAGGTTCGTCCAAGAACCCGATTCACATGGTGACGATGGCAAAGTCGATGCAGGCTTCACCGCTGCCTACGACAAGAAAACCGCCGGCAAGTCCGGCGCAGACCTTGCAGTAGCACAGCGCGATGTCTTGCTCGAGCGTGCCGGCGTCAACGCCAAGCGTCTTGCAAGTTGGGCATATGCCAACGGCCTCCACAAAGACCCCAACGATTGGAAGGGTCTTGTGACGCCTGACGGCAAATGCCTCTCAACAGCAGGCATGATGCTCTACAGCAAGCTCGAAGGAGCGCTCAAGGGTAACGGCGTGAATTTCGCCCCAGCCCAAGCTCCCGACAGTGGGTACAACAGCGGTGTTGTCGATGGCTCGTTTGTTGTCGCAGAACGTCCGGGTATCACCAGTGACCACAAGGCCATTCTGATTACCTACCCGAACGGTACAAAAGTATACATCCTTGTATACTGCGGCAACGTGATATTCCCTGCCCATCCGGCAGGTGTACCGACGAGTCCAAAGATTCCACAGCCCGAGAAACCCGTCCCTCCAAAGACGCCTCCGGGCACCCCGCCTCCTCCGGTGACGGACTGCACGGCAACTCCAACGTTGCCCGAATGCCTCACGCCGAAGGGAGGGAATTGGCTCACGCCAACCCCTACCGGTGACGGTACGACGGACAGCGAAGGCCAGTGGCAGCAGTACGGACCCGGTGAATTTACCGGGGCCACGCCACCAAAGGTCGTCCAGCAACAGCAGGGCGCAAGCAGCGGCGGCACAGTTACTGACTCAGCCACCAAAGCACCCCAG
>CAMLGO010000040.1 GCA_946479665.1 uncultured Candidatus Saccharibacteria bacterium | reverse complement strand
TTCAGCTGCGTTTACGTATGGATACACACCAAAAGCCAGTGCTTTATTTACCAGCAATTCATTTGGGTTGAAGTAGCTCATAAGGAACGTCAATGCGTGGCGCTCTTCATCGCTCATCTTCTTCCAGTCTGCAAGGTCCTGGCCTAGCTGGATTTCATTTGGAAACCATGTGTTTGCTACGGCCTGATCATATAGATCCATTGCCCATTTATAATGAACTGGCTTTAAAAGCAGCCCGTCTTGAATTCCTGTGCCTAAGATTCCGGCCATAATTGCTCCTGTCCTTCGTGACTATGAAGTTTGACTGCCTGTGCATACACAATTTGTTCAGCCTCGGTCTTCGATGTCTTAATAATATTTGTTAGCATTTCCTCTGTAATAGGATCGTGACGATAGTTGTGAATCTCACTCAGTGTGCGGTGCTGCTCGTGCTCAAGCTCGTATCGGCCTGCCGCACCAGCGTAGTTGCCAACCTCAAGACTCTCCTTCACCATCACGGCTCGCACGATCGCATTTTGAATGCGAACCGGTGCCTTGTTGCAGAACTCACCATGAAGGGCCTCAACCTCGGCGTGCGGTAGTACCAATTGCTCTCCTCGAGACATTTACTGGCAACCTAGGCACATAGTAAGATCGGCTGGATCAAGTGGCGCAACAATCTGGCCAAGTCCACTGTCGTCGGCGTCTTGCTGTGCTTGTGCCTGTGCGTTTGCCATTGCTTGATCGATTGCTGCGAGCTTTTCTTCAAGTGTCATGTCTTCTGAGATGATTTGTGATGCGTTCATGGTGCTTCCCCTTTTTCTACTTTTCTTAGTATCGTGATTATCTGTGTGAGTGTCTGTGAAATATCTTGCTTACGTGCGATCGATCATGTTTATACCTCAACCTTCGCTTTAGCGAATCCGAAGCCAGCTTTGCGCGGTCCGCCGCCACTTGCTTCTGCCTTGTTTACCTTGACGGTACTTTGCTCGGCAGTATGGCGTGGCTTTACGTGTAGGTAGTACGTGGTTTTGAGGCCGCGCTTCCAGGCTGCAGTGTAGATATCGATGTAATCGTCGATGTTCCTGGTTTCGAGGTACATGTTACGGCTAATCGCTTGGTCGACCCATTTTTGTGCTCGGGCCGCTACTTCGATGAAGGCGTACGGGCTTAGCTGGAAGCTGGTTTTGTATACATCTTTGATGTGCTGTGGAATTGCATCAATTTGTTGTACATCACCCTGCGCACGAAGCACATCTTCTTTTACCTCGTCCCAAAGACCAAGTTTCTTGAGGTCATTCACAAGGTTCACGTTTACTTCAAGGAACTTACCGTTGAGTGTCGCACGTGAGAAAATCTGTGCAAACTGTGGATCGATACCTGGAGTTGTGCCAGAAACGTGTGCGTTGTTAGCGGTTGGTGCAATTGCCATAAGAGTTGCGTTGCGCATACCCTTCTTTACTTTGGCGCGAAGCGTATCCCAATCAAGACGTGTCTTGCGGCTAATATCAACCTTTACTTTACGGTCGGTATCGAGCGTTGCAAGGGTATCAATTGGAAGAATGCCCTTGCTCCAACCACTTCCCTTGAATGTTGGGTAGCTGCCGCGTTCTTTTGCAAGATCGGCGCTGGTGTCGATGGCGTGGTAGCTGATAAATTCAGTCAGCTGATCCATGAGCTCATATGCTTCGTCTGACTCATAGCTGTGACCAAGTTTCTCAAGCACATCGGCAAAGCCCATAAGGCCAAGGCCAACGGCACGGTTTTGCAGGTTCGAGTGCATTGCCTGTGGAATCGGTGTATTTGTAAGGTCACAGAGGTTGTCGAGCTGGCGAATAGAAACACGAACGGCTTTCTCCAAACGGTCCCAATCCCATGTCCTATCTTCGCGCAGGTGAACCGATAGGTTGATGCTCGAAAGGTTACATACGGCGGTGTTGTCTTTGTCTTGAGGGAGTGTAATTTCAGTACAAAGGTTTGAGTGGTGAATCGTACCAGTGTTGTTGTTGAGTGCGCGAACGTTCATCGTGTCTTTCCAAGTAAGCCATGGGTGGCTGGTTGCCTGGAGGACAGTAAGGATCTGGTGGAATTGCTCACGAGCACTAATCTTTGCAAAGTCACGCATCTTGCCTGCTTCAGCAAGCTTGACGTACTCTTTGTAGCGCTTGGCAAATGCGTCACCGTAGAGTTCGATAAGATCAGCAGTTTCGGCTGGATCAAAGAGGTACCAATCTTCCCCTTTTTGAACACGGCGCATAAACTCGTCGCTAAGAACAACGGCCGTGTTCGCAATACGAGTACGAAGGTACGGGTCACCTGAGTTTTGCTTCAGGTCGAGGAACTGTGGGAAGTTGAGGTGCCAGTTTTCCATGAAGATCGCTGCTGCACCTTGTTTCTTACCTTTGCGAGATACGGCAAAGAGTGCGGTATCAATCATCTTGATGAACGGAATCGGGCCAGTCGACTCACTGTTAGTGGTCTGAACTGGTGAACCGGCAGCGCGAAGCTTGGTAATACCAATACCGATACCGCCAGTACCCTTGGCAATCCACATCGTGTCGCGAACACCGCGGGCAATCGCTTCCATGTCGTCTTCAATATCAAATAGGAAGCAGTTTGAGAGCTGCGGGAATGAGCCACCAGCGTTGATACGGGTAGAGCCGGCTGGGTTGGCATCGAGCTTGCTGATGTATTCGTAGAATTCGAGCGCCGTTGCCGTTGGATCCTTTTCAAGCAGGCTCAGGCCCATGGCAATACGCATAGCAGTAAATTGCGGTACTTCCATAGACTCGCCGCTGTTTTTGCGAAGGCTATAGCGGTTGCGGCTCGTCACGACACCAAGATAGCGCATGAGGCGGTCACGAGACGGCTCAAGCGCTTCGGTCAGCTTCTTAAGATCAAACGTCTTGTCGTTCATTCGCTCATCAAGCAGACCGTCAGCGATACCTTGCTTCAAGTATTCTGGAAACTTTTTGGCGTGGAGCTTTTTGAGCTCAGCAGTATTACCATAACTACCAAGAACTTTTTTGTAGATATTCTTAAGAAGAAGGCTTGCAGCGATTTTATCAAAATCAGGATCATCTTTGACATTCTGCAAAGCGGCATGAATAACTGATTCATCGAGCTGCTCGGTTGTAATGCCGTCAAATAATGTTAATTGAACTTCAGTTGCAACTTGTACAACCTTGCTAATTTGGTCTGGTAGTCCCTCACTGGCTTCAACCAAAGCAAGATTGATTTTGTTAGCGTCGAATGGTTCGCGTGTGCCATCGCGTTTGACGACGTTGATGTTACTCATACCCTGTTTCCCCTATTTATTATGTTGTTACGCACATCCACCTCCCTCAAAGTGGCGCAAGAAGACTACCCTCAGAGGAAACCTCTAGGGTGGTGCAAATCCTTCTTGCCAAATGTGTGTTTTGATTGAACTGCTACATATGTAGTGTCTGAGTAGTACTATATGCCCCCATATATGGTTTTTCAATAGTTTTTATGTGTTTTTTTCACCACAAGCATAATCCATATATTTCCACCCCTTATAGCGCATGTTTGTTATTTACAACGCTATATATAGCGTCTATTTACATCCCATATTGCTAATGGTAGTATGCCAGCATATACGTATATTTTGTACGATATACCACACAAAAGGAGTGTTAGGGATATGGGGTTCAACTACGAGCAGGAATTTCGTGATAGCAAAAAATACGAACAGATGAGCATGGGTACCGAGTACCTTGCCAGTGAACGAAGCGAGGATCGCGCTACCGTTTACTGGTCATCGCGCCTCGATCTTCTAAAAACGCTGATTATTGCTCGCAATGCACTTGGTGAACCTATCGAACATATGAACGGCCGAGCAGTATTTCGCGATCCAAATACCGAACGGCCTTTTCTCTCCGATCATTATACGCATGTTGTTCAGGGCTGGGCCACCGCAAGCCCGGAGCAAGTTGATGAAGTTCAACTCCCCTATCCTGGCATGGCCGTTGCCTGGGCAAGAGTTCCCGAGAAATTTCGCGACATCATGAAAGAACCTGTTCAAATACGCCTCACCGCTGAACAGCACATTGCACGAACGGCTATCTATCGCATGCTTCTCGAAACCGCTACCCCTGCAATTGCAGAGAATATCGACACCGCTCTTGCTGGCCTTGCATATGATCTTCGCCCACTGCGTGATGGCGAGCAGTACAAAAGCGACGAATGGCACACTATGCATCACGCAGCTTAAGCTTTACATTACACAGCCAGACTGTTACGATCTTGGGCAGAAAAGAGATTACGGCATGAAGTATCGTGAAGAAAACAATAGAGAGATCTATCAACTCACTGGACGAGACGAACTAGTAGCTGCCTCCTTCGCAACTATCGCTTTACACTACACTACAGATGAACGTTTTTGCCAAGAAAAGAAAAAGCGCGCGATGGATATTGGTCTAACGGCAAACTTCACTGCGTCCGACCTCAACACGCCGCCCGAAGAGATGAGGCTTAATCTTGCGGCAGATGACTTTCACCTGATCGCAGATGGATCACAGTTCCTGCTAAATGCTCTCCACGTAAAAGTGAAGAAATTGCGTGCCGGCTCAACACCGGGTACGCTCGAAGCGGCGCAGATGCTATCAGAGGTCAATGCCCCGCTTTCTCGCAAGAAATAATTTATGGCGGAGAGAACAGGATAGCGCTATACTCCTCCAGTCATTCACGAAAAAATGTAAACACTTTTTCGTTTCATTCCTTACGCCGAACCTTGCGACTTTTGCTTTGCAAAAGTATCGCAGGTGCAAATCCGAGTCACAGCAAAATAAATACAGCTCAGATGAGCTGTATTTATTTTGGCGGAGAGAACAGGATTCGAACCTGCGATAGTATTGCTACTATACACGCTTTCCAAGCGTGCGCCTTCAACCACTCGGCCACCTCTCCCTACGTATTTACTATAGTATAACAACGGTTGTATAATTCACGCCAGACCAAAGGTTGCAGTTTATGCCCTTGCGTATCTATAATTGAAGGAATGAATACTTCTCAGTCACCTGTCATTGCACTCCACGCGCTCACCAAGCGCTTTGGTGTTGGTGATGCCGAGCACACGGCACTCGATGAAATTGATCTCGTCATCGAAAAGGGTGAGTTCGTCGCTATCATGGGGCCAAGTGGCTGCGGCAAGACAACGCTTCTAAACGTCCTCGGACTGCTCGACCGAGCTAATGACGGCGAATACCTGCTTGACGGTGTTTCCGTCGAAACGCTCAGCAGCCGCAAGCACGCCCGTATCCGCTCGGAACAAATCGGCATTGTTTTTCAGAGTTTCAACCTTGTGCCCCGCCTCAACGTGATTGAGAATGTCGCCTTACCACTTACCTATAAGGGTATCCACCAGACCAAGCGACTTAAAATGGCCAGCGCCATCTTGAAATCATTCCACCTTAGCGAGCGTGAATATTATATGCCCTGGCAACTCTCTGGTGGCCAAACTCAGCGCGTCGCTATCGCCCGTGCTCTCGTCAATAGTCCGTCAATCATCCTCGCCGATGAGCCAACCGGCAACCTCGACAGTAAAGCCAGCCATATTATTATGGAAGAGCTATCCGATATTCATAAGCGCGGCAACACTATTATAATGGTGACGCACAATCCCGATCTCACTACCTACGCCAGCCGCGTTATTACGATGCTTGACGGCAAGATCGACACCGATTCAAAAGCACCGCGCAAAGCACCAGCTGACGCTCACGCAAAGCGCCGACTCGACGAACACGTAGCGCCAGAACCAGCCAAAAAAACCAGCCGCAAGAAAAAGAAAGCTAAAAAATAATGCGCCTTCTCCTGATTAACCATCTTCAAAATGCCGCACAATCCCTTCGTAGCAACCGCACACGAACTACTCTTACTATGCTTGGCGTCACTATCGGTATTGCAAGTATCACGGCCATTCTTGCCCTTAGTGAGGGTGCCAGTCAGCTTGTAGGCCGTCAAGTCGATGATCTCGGTGGTAATATTTCCGTCGTCCGGCCAGGTGCGCCAGCCAAAACTGGTGACAATTTCACGATACCGGCATCGCAAACCCGCTTCGCAACGAGCACGCTCACCGAAAGCGACCTCGCCCACATTAAAGAAATCGATCATGTGAAGGCAGCGGCCCCACTTATGATCATTAGCGGTAGTATCAAATCAAACGACCAAACACTTAGCCGCTTGCCAATCGTCGCTACGACACCCGAGCTAGCTAGTATTTCCCAGCTCAAGCTACGCTCCGGTCAATTTATAGATGGGGAAACCAACAAGAATACCATCGTTCTTGGCATGCAAGCTTCAATCGACCTATTTGGCACCGAAGATTCGACTGGCCAAACCCTTACTGTGCGTGGCCAAACCGTCACCGTAATTGGTGTCTTGAAGCGCATGAATAACCCGATTAATTACAATAATATCGATTTTGATAATGCCGTCGTCGTCGGCCTTGAGCTTGGCAAGAGCTTCAATCAAGGAGTCACTCAACTTCAACAAATCGATATTCAGGCCGATAGCGTTCAGCATCTACCGAGCATTCTCAATAAGACAAACTCTACGCTATTGTCACTCCATAAGCATGAAAAGGACTTCGTCGTACTTTCGGGTCAGGAACTCGCACAGCCAACCAGTCAACTTTTCTTCACAATCGCCAGTGTCAGCGCAGCTATCGCCGGTATCTCGCTTCTTGTCGGCGGTATCGGCATTATGAATATCATGCTCGTTACCGTGTCCGAACGAACACGTGAAATTGGCCTCCGCAAATCACTTGGCGCCAGCAATGCGCACATCGTCTGGCAATTCCTGATTGAATCGCTCGCCATCAGTATTGGCGGCGGTATTACCGGCTACCTGCTTGGTTACCTCACTGCGTTCGCTATTAGCACGCAGCTTACTTTCTCACCGGTTTTCACTTGGGATATTGCAGGTTTTGCCGCTGGCGTTTCACTTATCGTTGGCGGTATCTTTGGCCTTTATCCGGCCATCCGCGCGGCCCGAAAAGACCCGATCGAAGCTCTGCGTCAGTATAGCT
>CAMLGO010000039.1 GCA_946479665.1 uncultured Candidatus Saccharibacteria bacterium | reverse complement strand
CAGTGTTAAAGATACGAGCAACGCCCCTCTGGTCGTAATAAAACATCTGGTATTTTTCCTGTGGATCACTATAGCCTATTACCCATACGTCACTTGGCTTTTTATCCGCATCGCTACTGCGCAGTACTATAAAAGCATCGTGTAGGCGTTCGATGATCGTAGAACCTTTTACTTCAGCATCCATACTCTCTAAAAACCAGCAATTGTACATTGTGTATTCCCATTCACCAATGAGTGGTTCCAGTATGGCTAAAGCTTTATTTTTCATATGTCTATGATAACAAAAAAAGCCCTACTGAACGTAAGGCATTTTTTACGATTATTTATTAATCTTAAACAGATTGTCCACTTTTTGTGTTATTTCCTGATATATCTCTTCCTCGTACGACTCACGGCTATGATCGTCAATTCGATGCCCTTCTCCGATGTCTATTATCCCCCAATTGAGGGTATTTGATGGCAATTCAATAATCTTTACCGCCTCATCAACGACTCTTTGATTCATTAGAATAACTATGTCGTGATTGTTGTCCATACGCTCCTGTGTCAGCTGTTCTGGATTTAGCTTTGCAAAGGACTGTATGCCATGTCTTTCGAGAACAGATAGTGTATTCGCAAAATACTCACGCTCCTTCGCGTCATTCCAATTAACGTTCGTACCACTAGATAGTACGTTTATATCTCTAATATTCAATGATTTTAGGTATGTCTCGGCAATAAGGCTTCGCAGCACATTGCCGCGACAGATAAAGTGTATGTTCATTAGTTTAATCATACCAAATAAAAAATCCAGCGACGAGGCTGGATTCTTAATTTGGTGCGGGTACAGGGACTCTAACCCTGGACCTCGTCCTTGGCAAGGACGCGCTCTAACAGCTGAGCTACACCCGCATGCACTTCAAAGATTATAGGCGAGAATGGGGAGAAATGCAAGAGAAGGAGGGTAGAAAGTGGCTACGCCCAGACGACGGAGGGACGGCAAGAAAAAAACCGATCAGATGATCGGTTTTTTTCTTGGTGGCTCCTCCCAGACTCGAACTGGGGACACGCGGCTCTTCAGGCCGCTGCTCTACCAACTGAGCTAAAGAGCCATGATAGAGTGTTACGCTTCTGTAACAACTCTATACATTCTACTAGAAGTGACCTCTTTCGGCAAGATTACTTATTTATCAGACGACTGACGGTATCGGTCAGGTCGGCAGGCAAAACAAATAGCGTCTTCTGACTTGGCTCAACCGCTATCTTCTCCAACGTCTGCAGAGTACGAATACTAATGCCTCCAGGAACCTTAGTAAGCATCGCTGCAGCTTCGGCAACAGCTGCAGCCGCAGCCTTTTCACCTTCAGCGGTAATGATAACCGCGCGACGTTCACGCTCGGCCTCAGCCTGCTTGGCCATAGCGCGCTTCATGTCTTGTGGCAGCTCGATGTTTTGAATCTTTACGTTCTCGACATCAATGCCCCATTTATCAGTCTCGGCATCAACGATCTCTTTGATTCGTTGACTGATTTGCTCGCGATTACTCAGCAGTTCGTCTAGATCGGCATTACCGGTCACATCACGGAGCGCTGCCTGAGCAAACTGGCTTGTAGCATAGACATAGTTGGTTGTCTCAAGCACGGCACGACTTGCCTCGATAACACGAAGATACACCACGGCATCCACGCCAACCGTTACGTTGTCCTTGGTAATAATCTCCTGCTTCGGTACGTCGATAGGAGTCGAACGCACATCTACCTTAATAAGGCGCTGGAAAATAGGAACAACAATGCGAAGTCCTGGCTGACGAATACCCGTGTAGCGACCGAGTGTCAGCACGACGCCGCGCTCATACTGGTTGATGATCTTAATGCCGCTCAAGATAAAGATGACGACAATTACGATGATAGAAATGACAAACCCGTCCATATTCCCCCTTTGGTTAACTACCCTTATTGTAGCACCAACCAAGCGGGCTGTCGCTAACAAGAATAGGTAGGTATGACCGGAGTTATCACGCCAGCCGTAGCACCGGTGCCTGCACCTACCGTGTCTTTGTTGCAACCATTGTTTACTGCCATATTCTCAAGTTCGTTCTCATCGATACTGTATTTATTGCCCCATGGATTCCCTGCTTTTAAGGCAGTAAGATTGACACCCGAAGATGCCCCGATTCGGTCAAGCGTCAATTCATACGTAGCCTGGGTGCCGCAGCCAGTACAAGAGCTCCCGGTGATATCTTTTAGTACTTTGCCGTCATTAATACGCGCAAGATGTATGGCTTTTGCAAGGTTCGCAAGATCGCTACTTGCTGCTTGGTTCTTCGCTCTTTGCTGTATGCCGTTATACGCTACAACAGTAATTGCCGCTAAGATGCCGATAATGACAATCACGATAAGTAGCTCGACGATCGTAAATCCATTTTGTTTTTTCATAAGCATAAGTATTTTTAGTATAGCACCACTTAACTAACACTCATACGGTGGTAATGCGAGGTACTCACTATACGCAGCAGTGCCATTGCCATTAAATGTATAAATACGATCGGTCGCACAAGCACCAGTCTCGTTCTGGTTTTCGTCGATCATATATGGATTGCCGCGGCTGTCACCCACCTTTAGCGATTCGAGATTCGCACCCGAAGCTGCAGCGATTCTATCGATATTGTCGTAGTATCGCACCCAGCAAAGATGCGTCTTTGGCAGATCCTTCGGCTCAATGTTGCCCGGGTTACCGCTACTTGCAGCACAAGCGCCAACCGACCAGGTATTTAGCGTGACATAGCGCAGCGACGTCCCCGCGTTGATACGTGCGAGCTTCATAGCCTTGATATACGAACCGAGGTCTACATCACGTTTGGAATTAATTGCCCGTTGCTGGATGCCATTATAGGCAACGACGGTAATTGCCGCCAAAACACCGATAACAACGATAACGATAAGCAGCTCGACGATCGTAAAACCAGTTTGTTTCCTTGTAACCATAAGTGTTTTTAGTATAGCACCACCAAACGGTAATCTGTATACCACCCCTATTTCAGAGTATAATACATACTATGCAGCGAGTTCCCCTTGCCGAGCGCATGCGCCCAACGACGCTCGATGAAGTTATCGGGCAATCTCACCTTCTTGATACGGGCGAGATTCTTCGTCAGATCGTTCGAAAGAAAGAGCCGGTCAGTCTTATTTTGTGGGGACCGCCAGGAAGTGGCAAAACCACGCTGGCCCGTATTATTGCTCGTGAAGTAGAAGCGGAATTTATCGAACTTTCGGCCGTAACGAGTGGCAAAAAAGATGTCGAAAAGGTTGTTGAACATGCCCGTCAAAACTGGAACCTCCAGATTCGTACGATTCTTTTTGTCGATGAGATCCATCGATTCAACAAAGCCCAGCAAGACGCCTTCTTGCCGCATGTCGAATCCGGCCTGATCACACTCATCGGTGCCACGACCGAAAATCCAAGCTTTGAAATCATTACCCCACTGCTCTCTCGCAGTCGCGTACTCGTTCTTCAGCCGCTTTCAAAAGATGAGATCATTGTTATCCTAAAGCGAGCCCTAAAAGAGGAGAAAAAGACCAAGTTTGTTACGCCAAAAGCACTCGATTACTTAGCCGAATTATCAGGTGGAGATGCGCGGGTTGCCCTCGGTAATCTCGAGCTCTCGCTCAGCATGAACGAGGAAAAGGTCACCCCCGAAGTCGTGAAAGTTGCCGCCCAAAAACGCGTACCTGGCTACGATAAAAAAGGCGAGATGCACTACAATGTCATTTCGGCCTTTATAAAAAGTATGCGAGGCAGCAATGTTGACGCCGCCCTCTATTACTTGGCACGCATGATCGATGCCGGTGAAGATCCAAAATTCATCGCTCGACGCATGGTGATCTTTGCCTCTGAGGACATCGGACTAGCTGGCAATGGCGCGCTTGGTCTCGCCCTCAATGCCTTCCAGGCGGTTGAGCGCATCGGCATGCCAGAAAGCAGTTACATTCTCTTTCATGTCGTCACGGCCCTGGCAAAGTCAGAGAAATCACGCCGCACCACCGATGCCATGTACCGTGCCCAGTCACTCGCCAAAAAGTACCCCGACGCACCCGTCCCTCTTCACCTACGAAACCCCGAAACAAAACTCATGAAAGATCTTGGCTACGGCGAAGCATACAAGTGGGAGGCGGATTTTAAGCACAGCAAAGGCTTTTTACCCAAAGAGCTTGAGGATGAGACTATTTTTTAGCGCCGCCTGACGACCGCTTGATCGCCTCTTTGTACCGCTCTATGTATGCCTTCGCCATCGTATCTGACGAGAACTTTTTGGCCACTGACTGACGGCATTTTGCCGGATCAATCTCATCGATACGACGCATGTATTCCTCAAACTCTTTTTCGTTATTGGCGAGAAAGCCGTTGACGCCATGTTCTATAATTTCCGGCATCGCACCATGATTCATAGCAATAACAGGCGTACCACAAGCCAAAGCCTCAATAACCGCCATGCCAAATGGCTCTTCCCAATCAATCGGGAAAAGGAGCGCCTTGGCTTCAGAAATAAACTTCTGCTTTTTACTTCCCTTTAAGTTGCCCGAATAGGTAATCTTTGGGTAGCGCAAAACGTATGGCAAAATCTTATCACTGTAATAGCTAAACTCTTCAACGCTACGATAATGGCTCATTGGGTTCGCGAGCTCAAGGAGTAGTTTTCGGTTCGACTCGATGCCTGCAACCGTGCCCGCCATACGAAGACGCACCCTCATTTTTGCCGCAAGCTTCACGGCGACATGCTGGCCTTTATCGTGTGAGAATCGGGCCAAGGTAATAAAGTAATTCTTTTTGTTTGGCGAGAAGTGAAAGTGATTAATGTCGATTGCATTGTACACGGTTGGCAGTATAGACTTTCTCAAATCCTCCGGTGCAGGCTTCATGAGCGCATCGGAAATACCCACAATATAGCTTCGCCCCGCATGACCCGCCAACTGCTCCCAGTATGGATTATTGTCTGGCAAGTCCTGCTCAAGCATATGTTCGGTACTAAATGGCGGCCCATGGTGCGTATGAATAGCTGGCGGCAATCCCGGATCGATCGTTGCCCAAGCGAGAAGCTGCATTCCCATAAAGCCGGTGTGGTCGTGAATAATATCAAACTCGCCATCTTTTTTAATTGCATCGAGCGCAAACTGAAGATGGGCGCAAATGATAGGCAGCGCCTCATACATAGGCTTGTGAATATGATGGAATTGTTCAGTTTTATAGAGAGAATGCGTCTTCACGCCCCGTGTCGCATGAGCGCCATTACCAAACACTTCAACCGCTATATCCTGCTTGCGCAGCCCCGCGATCAGGCCATCAAGAACGAGTTCAATACCCCCGTAACCCCTGATTGGAAGGGCAAGCCAAGGCGGTGCAATAATAGCTACACGAAGCTTAGACATCCGATAGTGCTCCCATGATGGCATTCGAGCTCTTACGTTTCATCGTTACTCTATTATACCATGTGGTCTATAATGGATATATGGAACGCGCCAACGACATCGTGGAGCTACCATCCACGTTCAAGCTTCTCCCCGGTGAAAAGCTCACCGCAGTGGTTCCCCATGTGCCGAGAGAATTCAACGACATTCCCTCGAGCCTCGAACAAATCATGCGCCTCACACGGTCACCGTCACCAAACCAAATTGGCGAGTATGGGCCAAGCGTCGCCTCGCTTGCCTTTGACGTATCCGCCAGAACATCAGTCGCGCCAGGCGAATCACCGCTTGACGGTCTGCATCGTTCACCGGCTATACTACCTGCCCCCGAACACTTACGACTCTACGAAGTTGTATTTGGCCGTGACTCACTACGCGTCGCAATCGATCTTATCTCCAGTTACCCTGAACTCGCCAGGTCAACCGTTCTGTGCTTGGCGGAACTACAAGGCATCGAAACCAACATCGCTCGCGAAGAAGAGCCGGGCAAGATCGTCCACGAGGCGCGCGATGCGCACGATCCGCTCGCTATCAGCCTCACCAATAGACTCGGCTGGGGCTGGCCATATTACGGCACCGTTGACGCTACACCTGAATTTATTCGTACATTGACTGCCTACTGTCGTCGCAGTGAGGAAAATCATGCCTTCTTATCTCAAACATACATTGACCGGTCAGAGAAAACGCGTTCGATTGGCTATGCGCTCGATATGGCCGTCGAGTGGATTTTAAACAAGCTCAACAGCAATCAAGAAGGACTACTCGAATATAAGTCGCTCCTGCCCCGAGGTATTGAAAACCAAGTCTGGAAAGATTCGTGGGATTCATACCACCATGCCGACGGCACACTAGCCAATCACAGCCGAGGCATCGCATCGATCGAAGTTCAAACCACCACATACGACGCGCTACTCGATGCGGCATTGTTATACGAAAACGCCCTAGATGACCCCTCCAAAGCCGCGATGCTCCGCACAAGAGCCCAGGCACTCAAACAGACCATTCTCACTACCTTCTGGACGGAAGATAAAGGCGGCTATTTTGTCCTTGGCACCGACCGCGACAATGATGGTAATTTACGGCAATTAAAAATCCGCACATCAAACATGGGCCACGTCCTAAATTCACGCATACTCGAGGGAGATGAACCAAACATTGTACGTATGCGTGAAGCGCTCGTGTATCAGATTACTTCACCCGAGCTGCTTACGCCAAATGGCATTCGTACACTTGCTAGCGATGAAGTGCGGTTCAGGCCCGGTGCGTATCACAATGGCAGCATTTGGCTCTGGGACACTCATCATATCGCCAAAGGCCTTCGCAGGCATGAGTACCACGAGATTGCCGATGAGATAGATCGCCGGCTTCTCAATGTTGTTGCCGTTACTAAAATATTCCCCGAATATGTTCGCGGTGACGATAGTCCGATACCGACTATCAATACGCACACTATCACCGTATGGGATGAACTATACCAGCGCAACAATCAAATCGAGCAGCCGCCACAAGAAGTCCAAGCCTGGACAGTAGCTGCAATTCTGGCTATCAAAAAGCGCCTGGCTCGACGCGGCTTATTCCCCGACCAAGTACAAGTCGCTAAGGCAGCCTAGTTATTCATCTTCGGCAAGAAGCGTTGCAAGAACGCCATTTGTCCAACCGAAACCATCTTGCAATGGGTATTCACCACCGCCACCGACACCGCTTTCATTAGCAATGTCATACTTTTCGATCATTTTACTCTTGGCGGTAAAGACCTTGAGGTTCGTTGCTACCCAACGGCGCTTAATCTCA
>CAMLGO010000038.1 GCA_946479665.1 uncultured Candidatus Saccharibacteria bacterium | reverse complement strand
CATCTGGCAAGCGAACCGCAGTAAACCGAGAAATCACCTCGACCAACCAGACTGCCACGAGTGCAGCAGTAGATGAGCTCGTTAGTCGTCCACGCGGCTCAAGCTCGACACCCCTAACCACTTCACCGCTCAATGCCGGTGGACTTAATCCTCGGTATCGTTTTTCAAACTTCGTCGTTGGCTCGAGCAACGACCTCGCCTACACCGCCTGCCAAGCAGTTGCCAGCAATCCGGGTACAAAGTACAATCCCCTCTTCCTTTACGGAGGCGTTGGTCTTGGTAAAACTCACCTGATGCAGGCAGTCGGCAATGAAATTATAGCTAAGCAGCCAGATGCTCGCGTTCTCTACGTAAGCTCTGAAACGTTTGTAAAGGAATTCCTCGAAAGTATCCGTTTCAAGAAAAAAGGCTTTTCTGATAAATACCGCAACGTCGACGTACTGATTGTTGACGATCTGCAGTTTATTGCTGGTAAAGAAAAGACGCAAGAAGAGTTCTTCCATACGTTTAATGATCTGCATCAAAACAACAAGCAGATCATCATCAGTAGTGATAAGCCACCAAAAAGCATTCCAACCCTCACCGAACGTCTTCGTAGCCGTTTTGAAATGGGTATGGCAATTGACATTCAAATGCCAGACTTCGAAACGCGTTGTGTCATTATCGAAACAAAAGCCTCACTTTCCGGTGTAGAGCTCAGCCGCGACACGATTGAATACCTCGCAAACAATATCAAGACCAACATTCGTGAACTTGAAGGTGCACTCAATCAGCTCCTTGCGTACGCCGAAATGCGCGGTGTCGAGCCAGACGTTTCAACTGCAGAAGGTTTGATAGGAAATGTTCGCCAGTCCCGCCCCCAGCACCTAACAGCCAAGCAGATTATCGATAAAACAGCCAAGCACTTCCAGTTGAATGTTGATGAAGTCTGCAGTGCCAAGCGCGACAAGCATATTGTTGTTCCTCGCCAAATTGCCATGTACCTTCTTCGAAGTGAGCTGCACCTTAGCTTTCCAAAAATCGCCGGCGAACTTGGACGTAAAGACCATACAACCGCGATTCATTCTGTTGAAAAGATAGAAAAAGCCATCAAGCTTGATTACCTTATTCGTACACAAGTCGCCGAAATTCGGGAGAAACTGTATGCCTAATCCTTTGCAAATTGCCTGTGTAAAACCTGCGCACAACCTGCGAAAAGCCATTGGTATAACCAGTGCACAGCAATCCACAGGTATATACACAAGCCTAGTGAAGTACTGTGCTCTGTGGGTACAACCACAACTTATCCGCACTTTTATGCAAAAGTTATCCGCCGCTTTATCCACACCAATTTACCGCCTTCCACCCCTAATGAATACATTTTTTACCCAGTTTCCACAGCGCCTATTATTACAACCACTAAAGGAAAATTAAAAGAAAGGTAATAACAATAATGGAACTAACAGTTACCCAGGAAAACCTATCAAAAGCACTTAGTGCAGTTGGTCGAGTAGCAAGCAGCAAAACACAATTACCTATTCTGAGTAATATTCTTCTTCGAACAGATGGCAACCGATTACTTGTAGCTGCAACCAACCTTGAGATAGCAACTACTCAACATATTGGTGCAAAAATTGTGAAACCAGGTGCGATTACTGTTCCCGCCCGCCTCGTGAGTGAATTTATTTCAAGCCTTCCTAAAGGCACGGTTGAATTAAAGGTTGAGAACGACCACCTGCATATTAAAGCCGGTAGCTACAGCTCGACAATTAATGGCGTGGTTGCCGATGACTTCCCTGAGCTACCGACGATCGACGAAACATCATCGATTCAATACAGCATTAAGTCTGACGATTTCAAACAAGCAATTAGCCAAACGATCATTACCAGTAGTAGTGACGCAACTCGCCCAGTACTTACCGGCGTGTATTGGCATTCTCATGAAGGCTTCTTATATCTTGCAGCAACAGATGGCTACCGTCTGAGTGAGCGTCGCCTAGTTGAGACAACAAGCGACGTATCGGCTATCGTACCAACCTCGAGTCTTCAAGAGGTACTTCGTACTGTCGGCGACGATGTGGATGAAGTGGAAATTCTATTTGATGAAACGCAGGTTCGCTTTCGTGCTGGCGAAGCCGAAGTAACGAGTCGTTTAATCGACGGCAACTTCCCTGATTATCGCCAACTGATTCCAGCATCATCAGAAACATCAATTACGCTTGAAAAGTCTGACTTTGTACGCATTACTAAGATTGCTGGCCTATTTGCCCGTGAATCTGGCGGTAGCGTGACACTGACGGCTGATAGCGAGAAGAAGACGATGTCGATCCACTCAATCGCTTCGCAGCTCGGTGAGAATACCTCAGAATCATCTGCCGAAGTGGTTGGTGATGGCCAGGTAACACTCAACTCTCGCTACCTCAGTGAGGCGCTTAGCGTTGTCGATGGTGATACTGTGACATTCCGCTTTAGTGGAAAGCTCGCTCCATGCGTACTGACGGCTGTTGAAAAAGACGTGCAGTATCTTCACATTATTATGCCACTTAAGAGCTAGGTTGAGCGGACGTGGCGCATATTACCTCACTTCGTGTTCAGAATATTCGTGCCCACGAACAGTTTTTGCTTGATGTTTCGCCACAAGTAACACTTATTACCGGTCAGAACGGCAGCGGTAAGACGTCGCTTATTGAGGCGGTCTATATTGCGCTGCAAGGTACGTCATTTAAAGGTTCGGACAACGACGTACTACGTGCTGAGCAGCCATGGTGGCGAATCGATATCGGATTTGACGATAGTTCTACCCGAACAGTAAAATTTGATTCAACTCGCCAGACTGGTCGAAAGCAGTTTATTATTGACGATAAAACTAGCTATCGGCTCGGGACAAAATATAAATATCCGGTAGTGTTATTTGAGCCCGATGACCTGCGGCTCCTTCATGGCTCGCCAACACGTCGACGTCAATTTATTGATCGTCTTATTAGCCAGTTAGATCCCCTCTATGGCCCTGCACTCCGTAAATACGACCGTGCACTCAAGCAGCGAAATAATCTGCTTAAAAAGGCTCATACAACGCACGACGAACTGTTCGTTTGGAATATCGCCCTGAGTGAGTACGGTGCGTATATTATCGAGCAGCGTATTCGTTTTATTGAAGAGATTAATAATCATCTCAATGAGGCCTATAACAACATTGCACAGTCTAAAGACACAGTGACGGTGCATTATTCACATACAGCCATTGGATCGGTAAAGCAAAAACTGCTCGCCGAGCTTCATAGTCATAGCGAGCGAGATAAAATCCTTGGCTACACAAGTATTGGGCCGCATCGGCACGATGTTATTTTTCGTTATAACGACACTCCTGCCCTGTCGGTTGCTTCGCGGGGTGAGGTGCGCAGTATTGTGCTGGCACTAAAGTTCCTAGAGGTTGATATTATCGAGAAAATCACTGGTATCAAACCGGTCGTTCTACTCGACGACGTCTTTAGTGAGCTCGACGAAAAACGTCAGTCTGCGCTCATTATGAACAACCTCAAGGACGTACAGCTTCTCATTGCCACGACAAACAGCCATAAAAAGGATTATCCCGAGGCAAAAGAAGTGGCGCTTGCCGTGCGTGAATAACGATTAGTCGCTAAGGTTATTGCGCTCAATAACAGACCGCCGCAAATTTCTCCACTCGATAAGATATTTATCTGGATCAACATTCTGCGACTTGATCCAATTGAGAGATTGTTCTTTTCGTTCTTGGAACATCTTTCGTGTCACTTCGCTGTAGGTGTTGAGATCTATATCGACAACGACGTGCTTGGCGCCCTTACCATCTACATATCCAGATATGTAGTAAAGAGGATCTTTATAGGGCAACTTCAACAGGAGTGGGTCGGATGAAGATTGATCACTGACTGGAGATATCTCCTTACAGTCAAATTCGCCGTAAATGAGATCGTCTTTATTTTCAATACACCTGATGCTTGGTGGCCCGGCGAATTTATCGGAAGCATCTTTATAATAACTAACATAGGCGACATATGATTGTTTGAGTGATTCTATATCGACAAAGAATTTTGCCTGAATAATACCGTCGCTGTTTGGTGGCGTTGTCGTGTAAGAGCCATTTCGTACCTTTGGAGCGATGGCACTGAAATTGGTCGATTCGGGATTGTTCTTCTTGACGATATCAGCCACGCTACCCATAATCATAGATTCGAGATTTTTCGGCACGCCACCCGCAACCTCCTGATAACCTGCAACATCCGGAACTTTTGTTTTGTCTACTGAGATATTTTTGAATATGAAATAGCCCATTGCTGCCACGATAATCAAAAGGCAAACAATTAGTACAGCAATTTTTCGTTTTCCTAAGTTTTGGGTGAGATTGCTCATGTGTTCATTTCTCCTTTCAGTTTACCGTCGGTGTATAAATACTCAACATTACTTGGATGCGTGCCCGAGATTGGTGCTTCTCGTACGGTGAACGGTTGGCCGATTTGTGATGACACTTCGCGCGGCCCGGCGGCATTACAGTTTGCTTCGGCGATAATCATTGTGCCCTTCGCGGCATCTACAGCAAGCACCACACCCGTGTGTCCAAATTCCGTGGTTGCATTGCCTCCAGAGTAACTAAAGACAGAGTAGGCTTTTGGCGTAGGGCCAGATTCCGTGCCAGGGTTGGTAGCCTTAGTATTTCTCACGACATCTTTTCCGTCGGCCGGAGCTGGCTCGATTGTAGTGAACTTTCGCAGGAAGTACTTTGAGAACGTGACGCAGTTTGCTCGCCAACCTTGGTTTGCGCCACATACGCCACTTTGCTCGCCCACGAGTTTATCTACTTCTGGACTTGTGATGTATTCTTGCATCAGTGCTTGCGCCTTGGTGAGATCCATACCGCCACTCATGAGCCCGGCGCCGCCACTGCCGCTACAGTTAGTGCTGCTGGTAGTTACTACACCACCGCTACTGCTGGCACCTCCTCCAAACTGGTCGAGATACGCCTGAGCACTATCGACTCGCTCTTGGAGCTGAGCGGGTTTGTCGTTTGATCGTTCAACACTTGCATGGAAATAGAGAGCCGAACCATTGCCCACATTTGCGGCGACCGAGAGTGGATTGACACTCGTATCGCCGTTAACTTTGGTCTCAGCCTTGAGCGGCTCCCAAGTCTGATTCTGTTCCTGCCATAGGTAATCAAGTTGAATAAGTAGTCCCTTTTCCGAGGTTGCTTGGGTGTATTCGGTGATACCAGCCGCTCGTAGGGCATTTTCAACTTTCGTGCGACGCTCATATGACCATTGAATAAGTCCGAATCCAATACTATTACTACCTTCGTTTACCCATGGATCGAACCCAGACTCTTGCTCGATGTTTCCCATCGCACCAGCTGCGGCTATTGGTGATAAGCCGCGGCCTATGAAGTAATTCCATACTTTTTCGGCATTTGAGCCGCCGCGTAGCTGAGATTGGGTTGATCCGGCACTGGCTACCGCACACGTGCCGCCACTGTTGCAAGGGTCGGAAAATGGTGGTACGTCACTACTTCCATAAAAGTCCATTCTCGCTTCTTGATCAGCTGGGCTACAGCCAAGAGCATAAGTGGTCGGTGCTGTAAAAATAGAAGTAATACTCGATATCATAATGACGAGCGCTAGTGTATATAAGGTGGGTTTTAGTATCTTCATGTCGTATCCTTAAAAACTCGTTCCGAGTATATCCCTTGGGTATATAGCGCCATCGTTAATGTCCACATGGAGGTGTGCCCCGGCCGTACAGCCCGTATTTCCCGATAGTGCGACGAAATCACCAGCCTTGACGGTATCTCCCATTTTTACCTTAAACTCGTTGAGGTGTGCGTAGCGTATTGTATACTTTACGCCGTCAACCACACTTTCTATCATGAGGTTTTTCTGGGGGCTGTTGATTTTTGCAAATGCTGGGCAGAAGTTCAAGGCTTTCAGTTCGTCGACAGATTGCGTTTCGGTAGCAACGACCTTTCCATCGCGCATTGAGTATACTCGGGAGTTTTCTGGTGTGTTCATGTCATCACCATTATGACCGGCGTAGGTGGTGAGGGTTTTCGGTGAATCAAGCGGGTACGCCCAGCCTTCAGGATTGATCTTGCCGCTGTTTTCGAGTGGCGCAGACGAGCTATTACTCGATTCGGAATTGGAACTTCCCTCGTCTTCCCCATTCACAGATTGCGCAAGCTGAAAGTCGAGGAGAAATACCGACATAGCGGCAAATGCTCGCGTGTCATCGTTTTGCGGTACGGGTGCGCTGGAGGAATCTTTGCAAGTATTTTCTCCCTTGTCGTTTTTGCAGAATTGATCAGTGGACCATTTGCCATCAGTTGTTGGCTGCCCGGATGTGACGGATGATTTAACAGTGCATCCAGATGCTTCGATTAAGTAATCACCGCTACTCGCATCACCGCAACTTTCGATATAGGTAGATAGTGGGGTGTCTTTCTTGATGACACCTTGGGTGAGAAGATCGTCGATTGTTGCGTTGTCGGGAATTGCCTTTTCTCCATCTACCCATCCTTTGCTAATCATGAGGTCACGTGCCTCTTTCGATGACATGGCGTCTTGCTCGGGGGTAATGCCGGTGCAAGGTAGTCCTGCCATATTGATAGCTGGCGTATCGTTGTCATTGTCCGCTTTGAGGTCGAATGAGTCGGCATAGCCGCAGTAATTCTGTGTGAAATTGGTTGCTGCGGATGCGTTTGATGATAGAAGTGACAGGGGTAGCTGAGCAAGACTTCCGAGGGTTGAAAGCATAGTGCCGTCGTAGTTGTTACTTGTCAGCATCGCCATTCGCGTATTGTAAACGAGGCTTCCGAGGAGTGTATAGCGGCTCGATGTGTCGAATGGACTGAGTGACGCGATATCCATCTCTTGTTGAAATGCTTCATTTTCATTTCGCATCGAGTTAAATGCGATGGCCTGTTTTTTAGTAAGGGTTGGTATGTTTCGTGCCATTGCGCCAGACGGGAAGAAGGCAGCAGCGGAGACGCCAAGAGCATCGCCAAGGTCTTGACCCTGTAGGTTTTTGAGGTTATCATTTTCGGCTAACTTACTAATAGCAGCTTTCGCCACTTCACCGACGATCTTGTCTACGATAGGTCCTGTGGCAGCCCCCACGGCAAAGCCGCCGATAATTCCGGCTATTGCGCCAATCGGGTTCGTCTTTGTGACGGCCGACTCGATAATTGCAAAAGTAAACATGGCCATAGGAGTAAGAATGGCATTACATGCTGGAGCGACAGCCTTACCTTCGTCTCGCAGCGTTTTCATGGTAGGATCTGTTAGAACGCCGTATCCAGGCGCGAATTTCGCAGAGACAGGCGGCTTGTTCTTATTCACGCCGAGTGCTGCCAGGAGATAAGGTGAATCAAGCGCGGACGTCATTTTTCCA
>CAMLGO010000037.1 GCA_946479665.1 uncultured Candidatus Saccharibacteria bacterium | reverse complement strand
TAGTGGCCCAAACGGGATGCGCGTTGTACGAGTAATCTTGCCCGATAGCATGCCAGGAATGACAATCAGACAACCAATGAGATTCGCGGCAAACAATGCCAAAAGTGCCAGTCGCCAATCAGCTAGAAGAAGCGCCAGCGCCAGACCAAGTTTAATATCACCAAATCCAATCCACTGCCCTTTTGAGATAAGATAAATGATAAGATACAGCCCACTAAGAATAAATATGCTACTCAGTACGTTCGTCACGGCTTCAAGCAAGTCCGGCGCCTGAGCAAGCACGAGGAGGGCACTTGCTACGCCTACTCCGATAACACTAAACATCACTACGTTTGGCAATAAGAACCAGCGAAGATCGTAGACAAACAAAATAGCAAGGCCAGCACCAGCCAGCAGCCACACGATGAACTGAGCAATCGCAAGTGGCGTCGCAAGCTCAAATGGCCAGACAATAAATGATAATACAAAGAAAGCTGCCATAGCCAGCTCAATAAATGGCTCAAATCGCCCGATAGGAGCCCGGCAGTACCGACATTTTCCTCGAAGCGACAACCAGCTTACAAGTGGCAAAAGATCATACCAGGCAAGCTCATGGCCACAATGGAGACAGCGTGAGCTATCTTTTGCCCGATTGATATGCCGAAGATGCTTTAGCTGTTTGTATTCACGAGTGTCAATTTCTTCTCCCGCCGCCTTGTCTTCTTCGAGCTGGCGCGCACGTAGTCGCCACACTGATGCCCCGGCAAAACTTCCAAGGCATAGCCCGGAAAGTACCAGACCAACATAAATCCATATTTGTTCCATAAGCACAATCATAACAGATGTGCCACTAAAAAAGAACCACTCGTAGAGAGTGGTTCTTTCATGAATAAGCTAAAGCTTATAGACTAGCTGCCCTGGCAGTAGACTTGGCCGTTACCAGATTCCTGTATCACTGCTACAGCTACTTGACGAGCCGTACCCTTGATAAGTGAACCGTTAGTTGTGCCACACTTGTAGCCAAGGTACACCAACACTTCATCAGGTGCTGCTACGTTATCGGCGCTAACAGTTGCGCTCGTATTTGCGGTAACATTGATGTTCGCTGTATAGGCAGTAGCCCGCAACTGTACTGTTGCACCACTATCAAGTGTTGCACCCCTACCATTAACGATATCGCCAATTTGAGCGGCAGTTGTCGGGTTAGAACCTCGGTTGTTACCTTGGTAAGTTCCTACTGCACTTGCAACTGTGCCCGCCTCAGTCTTGCGTGCGCTGTCACGCTGGCTACGCTGCAGTGCAGGAAGCGCGATAAATACCATCAAGAAGATAAGTCCTGCAATCGCAAGTACCAATACAACCTCGATGATCGTAAAGCCTTTTTCACCATTTTTTTGTACGTTCATAAAATCTTTTCCACCTTTCTATGAACAAAATTATTGTTGCGCCAAGACGCTTATGCTCATAGTACGTTATATTATTTTCTTTGTCTAGGTATTTACGCCGTTTACCAAGCCGTAAATCGGTAGGAGGATCGCCCCCACCATACCACCGGCAACGATCGCCAATACCACCATCAGGATTGGCTCGATTGCGGTTGAGATTGTACGAATCTCTTCATCGAGCTCATCCTCATACACTTGGGCCGTCTTACCCATCATTTCGTCGATCTTACCGGATTGCTCACCGATTCTAATCATCTGCGGCACCATGGACATGATGTAATCCTCCGGCTGCAGCGCGACGGACAGTGCCTTACCACCCTTCACCTTGTCGGCGGCCCGATCAATACTCTTGGAGATGATTGTATTATTGACCGACTCACTACTAATTCTAAGCATATCGAGCATTGCCACGCCTGTTCCAAGCAGCGTCTGCCCGGTGCGTGTAAACCGTGCCATGTAAAGTTTGCGGAACATCTTGCCAAATAGCGGTGCGTTCAGCTTGAAGGTATCTTTTACTTTAATACCGCTATCCGTCTTGAAATACTGTAAAAGGAAGTAAATACCAATACCAAGTACGATGAGAATAATCCACCAATAGTTCTTGATTACCTCGGTTGCACCAACCATGATTTGAGTCAAAGGCGGCAATTCCTTCTTCATGTCGTGATACAGTTTCTGAACCTGCGGCACCACAGTAAAGAGCATGAAGGCCATTACGCCAGCAATAACAAATAGTACGATGATCGGATACGTAAGTGCACCCTTAATCTTACTCATTGTGGCGGCATCTTTTTCCTGCTGAGCCGCAACCCGCTTTAGGGCCTCATCGAGCGTACCCGACGCTTCACCGGCTGACACAAGCGCAATAAACACCTTGTCGAAGACCTCAGGATGTTTCGCAAATGCATCAGATAGCTGACGGCCGCCCTCAACATCAGCAATAATTTCTTGGATAACGCCCTGGAGCTTTTTGTTATCCGTCTGCTCAAGTACCGTGCGCATACTCTGAGATAGTGGCAAGCCGGCACCGATAAGTGTAGCTAACTGGCGCGTAAACACGATCTTGTCTTTCGTTGTAATACGGCCGTTTAGCTTACCGAGGAAACTCCCCCCTTCAACTGCTTCTTTGATGTCGATTGGCACAAAACCCTGATCAATCAAAAGACGGGCAGCTGAATTCTCGGTATCAGCCTGAACAATCGACTTAACGATTTTATCGGTTGCACTGTCGCGCGCTTCATAGCTAAACTTTTTCACCGATTATCCTCTCATTAGCCTTTCAAACTCAGTCAAATCAACGGCATATTCACGGGCATTATCATAGGTAATCGTACCGCTCTGCACTAAGCTCACGAGGGTGCGGTCCATTGTCTGCATTCCTTGATCGGCACCAGTTTGAATTACGGCATCGAGCTGGTGACTCTTACCTTCGCGGATAATGTTACGAACTGCCGGATTAGCCACCAAGACTTCGGCCGCAACGACGCGACCGCCGCCAATTGCTGGCACCAAACGCTGCGAACAGATTGCCATCAAGATGTTGGATAGCTGTGCACGAATCTGCGGCTGCTGGTGCGGCGGGAAGACGTCGATCATACGATCGATCGACTGAGCAGCCGAGTTGGTGTGCAGTGTCGCAAAGACCAAGTGGCCAGTTTCGGCGATGGTAATTGCTGCCGAAATCGTCTCGAGGTCACGCATCTCACCAATAAGTACGACATCAGGATCTTGGCGCAAGCTTGAGCGCAGTGCGGCTGAGAATGAATACGTATCGTAGTGAACTTCACGCTGGACTACGACCGACTTCTTTGACTTATGCGTAAACTCGATTGGATCTTCGATGGTAATAATATGGTGTGCGCGTTCAGTATTGATTTTATCAAGTAACGCAGCAAGGGTCGTAGACTTACCTGAGCCAGTTGGACCAGTCACGAGCACCAAGCCGCGTGGAAAATCAGCAAAGCCCATAACCACCGGTGGCATACCAAGCTCAGTAACTGACTTAATTTCATTTGGAATCAAACGAAGCGCCGCCGCCAAGTTACCACGCTCGTGGAAGGCGTTCACACGGAAACGACCAAGCGTACCAAAGGCAAAGCTAAAGTCGAACTCTTTGTCCTTCATAAGTATCTGCTGCTGGTCTTGGTCAAGAATAGCAAATACAAGTGCTTCGACCTGCTGTTCATCGAGCGGATTAAAACCAGCGACCGGAAGCAGCGAACCGTCCACGCGAAGCATCGGAGGCAACCCTACCTGGAGGTGAAGGTCGGACGCACGCTTGCGAACAACTTCTTCGAGAAGCACTTCGATTCGTAGTTCTTGATTATTCATTTTTTCATCCACCCTTCTTTATGCAATATCTGCCGCAACGCGGTTTACTTCTTCAATTGTCGTGATACCTTGCAGCGCTTTTAGATAGCCGTCTTGTCGCATGGTAATCATACCCTGCTCAACTGCCAAGCGTTGGATCTCTCCACTGGTAGCCCGCTTTACGATAAGATCTTGGATAGATTCGTTCACATCCATGACCTCATATAAACCAGCTCGACCAGAATAACCCCGTGGCGTCTGCGGCGTATCTCTACCCTTGACTAAAGTATAAGCGCTTTGGCCTGCAAGAGGCAAGTCTTTATATCCTAAATCTTCAGAAACCTTCAAGACATCGGCTTGCGTCTTTGGCAGCAGATGCCCTACTGTCGCCAAAATGTTCTGTGTTTCGATTGGTGATGACTGGTATGACTCCCGTTTTGGTGACACCCGGCGCACAAGGCGCTGACCAATAATTGTGTTCACGGTACTGGCGATCAAGAAGGGTTCAATTCCCATATCGAGGAGACGCGGCAATACACCCGCTGCCGAGTTGGTGTGGAGCGTACTGAACACCAAGTGTCCCGTAAGGGCCGCCTGCACAGCCAAGTTGGCGGTTTCAGAGTCACGGATCTCTCCTACCATCACCACATCCGGGTCCTGACGCAGAATTGAGCGAAGGCCGCTTGCGAATGTGAGTCCGACGTCGGCATTGACCTGAATCTGATTGACGCCGTCCATCTTGTATTCAACAGGATCTTCGAGCGTCACAATATTCACAGCATCGTCTTTGATTTCTTTAATAAGCGCATAGAGACTCGTCGACTTACCGGAACCTGTTGGCCCCGAAGTAAGTACCATGCCGTTTGGCCGGCGGATGCCCTTTCGGATCGTTCGTAGCGAACGGCCAGCGTACCCCATCTGCTCAATATCAAAACTATTACCCGATTTATCGAGCAAACGAATAACCACCTGCTCGCCCCATACGACTGGGCTGATAGCAATACGAAGGTCGACCTCTTTATTGGCCACACCTACGGTAAACTGACCATCTTGTGGAATGCGATGTTCGTCGATCTTAAGGTTCGACAAGATCTTGATACGGCTTACGAGTGCTGGCTCAATAGATTTTGGCAGCTGCATAATCTCACGCAGCACACCGTCGACACGACAGCGGATCTTGAGTGTTTTCTCAAGTGGCTCAATGTGAACATCGCTGGCACGTGACTTCACGGCATATTCCAGAATCGTACTGAGGGCACGACTAATCGGCGAATCCTGAACAAGTGTTTTGATATCCTTGGCAGAGTCCTGATTTGCTTCGACCTGCGAGGCTTCGGCGGCTGCATCAACGCTAGAAAGATCGGTGCGATACTGATCGAGAACGTGTCGAACACCAGCTTCAGATGCCATAAACACCTTAATCGGGCGTTGAATAAGGTTTGCAAGGTAATCAACAGCCTGGACATTATTAGCGTCGATCATCGCAACCGCGAGGCGATTTTGCACTTCAGCCAGTGGCACCGCCATAAATCGTTCGGCAATATCTTCGGCCAAAAGAGTCAGAACCTTTTGATCAATAATACTATTGCTGAGATTCACATATGGCACACCCGACACCTGCGCGATGGCATGCGCCAGCAACTCGTCGTCGACGATATGCTTTTCGGCCAGAATGCTAAAAAGTGGCTTATTTGTCTGAGCCACTTCGGCATTGGCTTCGTCAATTACCTCTTGACGCACCAGCCCTTCACTAACGAGCAGGTCAATCAGCTTATCCTGGATGTCACTCGTAAGCAGTGCCATTATTAACTCCTACCTATCTTACTGAGGCGCACTTGCGCCGCCACCAATTAGTACTTCGACTGTTGGGTTGATCGCCTCTTTATTAAAAATACTAGAATCAGGTTGATCAACAGTGGTCGAAATAGGATCAACCGTCTTTACCTTGACCGGCTCTTGATTTGACTTAAATACAGGCAACGCTCCAGCGACAAAGTACGCAACCAGCACGCTCATAGAAGCGATAAGGATAATCATTGCGATATCTGTTTTTTTCATGGCTTTACCACCTTATCTTTGAGTTCAATTGCACGAGCTGGCTCATAAAATGCATGGCCCTCAATCGTCATCGTAAGCTTACCGCTTGTTTGTTCGAGTGTAAGATTTGTAATATTAATAGCGCGAATTGAGTGTTCGAATCGATTCAACAGCGTCTTGAGGGCATTTGCATCACCAGATACGGCAAGCGTAAAGCCAATCTGATTTGCTTGCGTCCCATCAGCTGTCGCACTTGCATCTTGTACCTCAGTATCAGTAGTCACTTCAACACCCGCCACAGGGGTAATATTGAGTGATTCAAGCGTCAATCCGTCAATGCCGGCAATCAGCTTGCCTTGCAGTGAGGATCCGAGGGCAAGTGAGTTGGCATCAGCAGGCAGCGCATCGAGCACTACCTGTAGTGCCTTATCGTCTGGCTTTGCTTTAGCGCTATTGAGGCCCTCATTTGTATCAAGCAGACGAATATTGTCTTCCAGCTCAGCGACGGCTGCATTGTTCTTAGTAAGAATCGAGACGGTATTGTTCTTCTCATTAATGACCTTTTGGTTGAAAGCGAGTTTCTGCACCAGGAAGATTGAACCGACGGCGGCGAATCCAACAACAACAGATACGCCAGCGACCCACAAGAACATAGTTCGGTTAGCCTTTGCGATTTGTTGGCGCTTTCGCACTGCTACTTCTTTTATAGCCATTACTTCCCCTCCTTCACATCAGCAGCCGCATCTGTAAATAGGCTCTGCGGGATACGGTTGCGTGAATCGGTAACATTTTCTTGTTTGTTCGGCGCTTTGATTTCAACGTTACGAAGACCTGATTGGAACAATTCTATTGGGTAAGTGAATGAGATGACAAATCGTAGGACTTTTTGGCCAGAAGCGTCTTCACCGTAACTCGTTTCGCGTACATCAACGCTATTTGCAAGTATTGCCTCTCGTGGAGTGTTGCTCTCTGCGGTGTCCTGGCCGGCTTTGTCGAGATATGTGATTTTTGTACCAAGAATTGTCTTCTTTAGTACTTCTACGGCTGCATAGCCACCAGATGCCTGACCCTCAATATTGATCGTATTAGTTGCTGGATCGAGTTTTACATTTGAAAACGCAGCGTCATTTGGAGCTGCCGGATTAATAGCCAGCATCAGGTCGAACAAACGAGAGTCAATCGGTTTGTCAGCATGCATCTGCGTCAGCTTAGTAAGCTGGTTTTGAATTGTTAACGTATTATTGAGATCGGGTTTGCTCTGCAGCTCAGTATTCTGTTTTTTGATAGCATCGTCAGCGAGGTTGCCCGCAATCGCCTGCCCGCCAATAAGAACTGCCAAAACTACAATGACACTTACTGAAATAATGCCGACAAGAATTGTCGTCGAAATAACACCGGCTCGAACGCGCTCCGCCTTGATAAGCTCCTGTTTAACATCAGGTATAAGGTTAATTTCAATCATTACTTGTTACCTCGCTGTGCTAAGCCGACAACTGTCGCAAACTCTGTTGCAATCGTTCCAAGCTGTTGCTGATCGGACTGCTGGACGCGTACTTTCTGCCATGGATTCGCAATTTGCGACTGAATTCCAGTCTTGGCACTGACGTAATCGCCAAGTTTTGGCACTACCGCACCGTAGCCCGAAAGGAAGATGCCGCTTACTGATGTATTTGGATAGCGAGTCTGGAAAAATTTAATAGATTTCACTAGCTCGGCAGCGAAATTATCGAGCACGCCTTCGATGGCGCGAAATACCTGACCTTCAAGGCGGTCTGGTGCAAGACCAAACTTCAGAATGAACTGACGAGCCTGATCTTCTTGAACGTTAAGATTCTGAACTGCTGCCTTTACGAGT